>JAYVMH010000365.1:0-10910 GCA_043759015.1 Actinomycetota bacterium | reverse complement strand
CCGACGCGTGGGCCAAGTTCTGCGCGGGCGACGGCAAGGCGATGGGTGCGATCGTCGGTGCGGTGATGAAGGCCACCCAGGGCAAAGCCGACGGCAAGCTCGTCACCGCCCTCCTGAACCGCAAGAAGCCCTGACGCCCTCAGGCCGTGACCGGCAACGCGATCTTGAACCTGCCGCCGGTGCTGCGCGCCAGCGACGTGTCGCCGCGGTAGAACCTTTCGAACACGTGGGCCGCGGTCTCCGCGTCCAGCCCGGGACCGTGGTCGACGATCTCCAGGACCACCGCACCGTTCTGGTGTGAGCCGAGCAGTTCGATCGGCGTCTCGTGCGGCGTGTACACCAGCGCGTTGGCCACGAGCGCGGCCACCACCCGATGGAGGCGAAGCGGGTCGCCGTCGCAGGTCGGCGCGGGCGGTGGACGCAACGTGGACCCGACTGTCCGGGTCGTCGATCCAGGTCACCGGCACCTCGTGCACGCGCAACCCGTTGTGCTCGGCCAGCAGCAGCTCGGTGTCGAAGAACCACTCCTGGTCCAGGATGACGTTGTACGACCGGGAGATGATCTCACGCCGCGGACCGCGGGCCACGGTGGCGCCCGCCGCGAGTCGCGACCCGACCGCGACGTCGCTGTGGCGGCTGACCAAGGGGGCGATCAGCGGCAGCAGCGCGTCGAGCCCGGTCGACAGATCGACGTCCATGTACGCCACGATCGCGGCGTCGTTGTCGGTCCACGTAGCACGCAACGCCCGCCCCCGACCTTTCTGGTCGAGGCGGATGGCGCGCACGCCGTCGAACGTGGCCGCCAACGTGCAGGCGATGGTCTAGGTGGGATCGGTGGACGCGTTGTCGGCGATGGTGATCCGCCACGTGAACGGGAACTGCTCGCGGAGGTACCGCTCCAGGGTCGTGACGCTCCCGACCAGCACCGCCTGCTCGTTGTGGACGGGGACCACGATGTCGACCCAGGGCGCCGAGGGGCGAGGCGGCGTCGGGTCGGTGGGGTGCCGGCCAAGGGCTGTCACGGCGAGCGTCATGTGGTGATGATGCGGCCCGCCCCTTGGTGCAGCGTGTGAGGTTCCTGGGAACTTGCTGTGAGCGCGAGCGCTACAGCTCGCCGGCGGCCACCAGCGCCATCGCCCGCGCGCACGTGCGGTGGAAGGCATCGGCGGCCATCCGGAGGTGCTCCTCGGGGGTGTCTTCTTCCTTGGTGTGGCTGAGGCCGTTGGTCGACGACGAGAAGATCATCACCGTCGGGATCTCGCGGGCGACCTCGCTCGCGTCGTGGAGTGCGCCGCTCGGCAGTTCGAACTCGTGACCCTCGACCTCGCGAACGGATTCGTGGGCGGCCTCGAGCAGCTTGGGATGGAACGGCATCGGCGGGATGCGGAAGATGTGCTCCCACTCGATCGTGCAACCTTCCGCTGCCGCGGCCGCGGTGGCAGCGTCGTGCGCCTCGTCGAACATCGCCTGCAACGAGTCGGCGGAGATGTGGCGCATGTCCATCGTGATCCGCGTCTCGCCCGCCACCGCGGTGACCACACCGGGCCAGCACTGTGCCTGACCGACCGTGGTGACGCCGTCGCGCCGTTCGCCGATCTCGGCGATCGCGAGCGCGAATCGGGCGGCTGCCCGAAAGCTGTCGCGGCGCATCGCCATCGGCATCGTGCCCGCGTGCGCGGCCTGGCCACGGAAGATCAGCCGCTCGCGCTCGATGCCCTTCGTGCCGGTGACGGTGGCGATCCCGAGCGCGTGCTCCTCCAGGATCGGCCCCTGCTCGATGTGCACTTCCACGTACGCCTTCACGTCGGCCATGCGCGTCCGCGCCCCGTCGAGGTTCTCGATGTCCACCCCGTGCTCGGACAGGATGTCGGGCAGCTTGCTGCCCTCCTTGTCGGTCAGGCCGCGCAGCACGTCGATGTCGAGCGTGCCCATGCACGCCGCCGAGCCGAACAGGCTGCGGCTGAACCGGGCGCCCTCCTCGTCGGCCCAGTCGACGACTGCGACCGTGATCGGCGGCGTGCCCTCGGCGGCCAGCGCGCGCACCAGCTCGAGCCCGGCCATCACGCCCAGCGCACCGTCCAGCCAGCCGCCCTTGGGCACGCTGTCCAGATGCGAGCCCACGAGCAGCGTCTCCGGGCGCGTGCCGCGCAGCACCGCCCACAGGTTCCCCGCTTCGTCCTCGTCGACCTCGACCGGCAGGGTGGCGAGCGACTCGCGGAAGAACGCGCGGGCCTGCAGCCACTCCGGCGTCCACGCCAGCCGTCGGCTGCCCTCGGGGCCACCCGTGCGGTTGGCCAGCTCGCGGAGGTCGGCGACGACGCGCGCGGTTTCGTATGTGCTCATGCGTTCGAGATTAGCGAGCAGCCGTCAGTGCAAGGACGAGGCCAGTGCCTCTTGCTGGCGCAGCCACCGAGACGCATCCTCGACCGGCATCGGCCGGGCGATGTAGAAGCCCTGCGCCCACGGGCAGCCCATCTCGCGGAGCAGGTTGAGCTTCTGCTCGCTGTCCACGCCCTCCGCCACCACGTTGAGGCCCAGCGAATCGCCGAGCCGTAGCAGCAGCTCCACGATCGTGAGATCCAGCCGGTCGTCGCACATCCCGGCCACGAAGATCTGGTCGATCTTCAACGTGTCCACCGTCAGGCGGTGCAGGTAGCTCATCGACGAATAGCCCGTGCCGAAGTCGTCGATGGCGACGTTCACGCCCTGCGCGCGCAGGTCGTCGACGACGCTGCTGGCCCTGGCGATGTCGGCGACGAGGTGCGTCTCGGTGATCTCCAGGTCGAGCAGGCTCGGGTCCACGTTGGCGCGCTGGCACAGCTCGTTGAGCAGCGGAGCGAGGTTGCCCTCGACGATGTGCCTTCCGGAGATGTTGACCGCCAAGCGCATGCGCGCCGTGGTGGCGTCGAGCCTCCAGTCGCGCAGGATGCCGACTGCCTGCTCGAGCACCCACGACTCGAGGTCGACGATCACGCCGGTGCGTTCGGCGATGGGGATGAAGTCGTTGGGGCCGATCTCGCCCACGCCCGGACGGTTCCAGCGGAGCAGCACCTCGGCGCCGACCGGGTGGCTGGTGGCGACGTCGATGATCGGCTGCAGGCACAACGCGAACTGACCGTCGGCCAGCCCGTGCCGCATCGTGAGCGCCATCTCGGCCCGCTCCTCGATGACGTGGGTGAGGCGCTCGTCGAACACCTCGACCCGGCCGCGCCCGCGCTCTTTGGCGTGGTACACCGCGGTATCGGCCTGGGCGATGCAATCGAGCGGGTCGCGGTGGCCGTCCACGAGGGCGACGCCGGCGCTGGCCGAGAGCGTGAACAACTGACCGCCCGAACCGGTGCACGGCGCCGACACCACGCCGATCAGATCCATCGCGCGTGCCGTGATCGCCTCGATGGAATCCGCGTGCTGGATGAGCACCAGGAACTCGTCGCCGCCGATGCGGGCCACCACGTCGCGCGGGCACGCGTCGCGCAGACGATCGGCGATCTCGGTGAGGATGCGGTCGCCCTCGGCGTGGCCCTGCGTGTCGTTGACGCTCTTGAAGCCGTCGAGGTCGAGGAAGATGATCGCCCCGGCCTGTTCGTTCTGGCGTGCTTGCATCGCCATGATCGCGAGGCGTTCGAGGGCCGCCGTGCGGTTGGCAAGGCCGGTGAGTGCATCCAGCCGGGCCTGCCGGTTGGCCGCGGCTTCGGAGGCGTGCAGTTGCGCCGTGACCGTGGCGAGTTGGCTCACCGAGCGCCGCACGGTGTCGCCGAGCGGGCCCGGCAACGTCTCGTCGAGCTTGGTGTCGCCCTGCGCCAATCGGTCGAGCTGCGACTCGTACGACTTCAACGTGGTGACCATGTCGTTGAACGCACGCGTCACGACACGCAGGTCGGTGGGACCCGACGGCTTCTCCGGCTCGATCGACAGATCGCCCGACCGAACCTTGCGCGACTGGCGCACCAACCGGCCGAGCGGTCGCAGGATGGAACGCATCACGAGCACGAGCAGCACGAGGCTGATGATCAGCGTGGCGATCATCACCGCCAGCGCCCTCACCCTCGCCCGTTCGGCGTCGCGCTCGACGGCCTGGGCGCGGGCGAATTCCTGTTGGATGAACGTGTCGGAGTACTTCTCGATCTCGGTGAGGCGATCGATCGTCGAGCGCATCACGTTCACCAGCAGGCTCGCGTCGGTGGAGCTGCGTTCGATGGCGTTCGGCTGGTCCTGCGCCGCGAGCGTGATCGCAGTGATGTAGAGGGGAAGGCTGGCGGCGACGGCTTTGAACTCCCCGCTGCTCCTCAGCGATTCGAGCGCGGGGCGGCGGTCGGGAGCGATGAGGTGCTGGAGCTGGTCGAACGATGCGCCGAACGCTCCTTCGGAGTTGATCATCGCGATCAGCGACGATTGTGGCTGCGCGTTGATCGCCGAATCCGACAGGTGGTCGAGCTGGTCGGATGCGTACTCCAGCGCGGCGAGGGCCTGGTCGGTCTCGGCGCCGAGTGCGATCAGCTTGTCGGTGGTCGCCGAATCGCGCAGGCTGGTGCTGATGCCGGCGTTCATTTCGTCGAGGTGCGCGATGAGCGCCTCGGACTTGCTGCGGATCTCCTGCGGGTCCGCCTTCCGGGGTGCGACGAACTTCCCCCGGATCTCGGCGAGGGAGTTGGACATGAACGTGACCTCGCCGTGCACTGTCTTGCCGGTGGCGAGGAGCCGAGAGCCGGCGTGACGATCGAGGTCGCCGAGCGCTCCGTCGAGGTTCGCCCGCGACTGCTTCATCAACTGCAGGAAGTCGAACCCGGTGTCCTTGTACAGCGCGCCGCGGTCGACCTTGCGTGCCTCGGTCTGAGCGATGCCGCTCGTGATCGCCAGCTCCAGGTACATGGGCACGATCAGCCGGCCCGTGTAGTGGAGGACGTCGGCGTGCTGGCTGACCAACTTGGCCGAATCGTGCGTGTCGCGCTGGCGGCGAACCTCGCGCCAGGCGAGCAGTTGGAGCCCGATCATCGGCACGAGCACGACGATCAGGACACGGAAGCTCAGCGACCGCGGGCCGAGACGACCGACGCGCGCCGACGGCGGAGTGCGGGGAGCCCCACCCGAAGTGGGCCCCGTGGATTCCGTTCCCCGTTGCACTGTGCTCAAACTACCCCCTCGCTGGGCCGCGACGCAGGACACCAGGTAACTTGCTGTTCATGACTCAGGAAGCTGGAACCCCTGTCGACGTCAAGCCGCGCAGCCGCGACGTCACCGACGGCATGCAGAAGGCGGCCGCCCGGGCGATGCTCCGCGCGGTCGGGATGACCGACGACGACTGGGTGAAGCCGCAGGTCGCGATCGCGTCCGCCTGGAACGAGGTCACCCCGTGCAACATGACGTTGCGCAAGCTCGCCGAGCACACCAAGGACGGCGTGCGTGCGGCCGGCGGGTTCCCGATGGAGTTCGGCACGATCACCGTCAGTGACGGCATCAGCATGGGCCACGAAGGCATGCGCGCGTCGCTGGTCAGCCGCGAGGTCATCACCGACTCGGTCGAGTGCGTGATGCACGCCGAGCGCCTCGATGCGTTCGTCGGCCTCGCGGGGTGCGACAAGAGCATTCCCGCGATGCTGATGGCGGCCGCCCGGCTGGACCTCCCGAGCGTGTTCGTCTACAACGGCAGCACCATGCCCGGCCAGCTCAACGGCAAGGCGCTGGACATCACGAGCGTGTTCGAGGCGATCGGCGCGTGTGCCGCCGGGTCGATCTCGGAGGCCGAACTGTTGGAGATCGAGAAGAACGCGTGCCCGGGTGAGGGCGCCTGCGGCGGCATGTTCACCGCCAACACGATGAGCTCGATCGCCGAGGCCATCGGCATGTCGTTGCCCGGCACCGCGTCGCCGCCCGCGATCGACCGCCGTCGGGAATCGGACGCACGGATGGCCGGCGAGGCGGTGGTGAACCTGCTGCGTCTCGGCATCACCCCACGGATGATCATGACCAAGCATGCGTTCGAGAACGCGATCGCGGTCACCTCGGCCCTCGGCGGCAGTACCAACGCCGTGCTCCACCTGCTCGCGATCGCCAACGAGGCCGGCGTGGAGCTGGAGCTCGAGGACTTCAATCGCATCGCCGCCAAGGTGCCCCACATCGCGGACATGAAGCCCGGCGGCCAGTTCCACATGAGCGACCTCGATCGCGTCGGTGGCGTACCCGTGGTGCTCAAGCACCTGCTCGATGCCGGCCTGCTGCACGGCGAGTGCCTCACCGTCACCGGCAAGACGATGGCCGAGAACCTGGCCGACATCAACCCTCCGGCACCCGACGGCGTGGTCGTGCATCCGCTGAGCGCGCCGATCCACGAGGAGGGCGGCATCGTCATCCTCACCGGCTCGCTGGCACCCAAGGGTGCCGTCGTCAAGGTCGCCGGCCTGTCCGCCGAGCAGAAGGAGTTCATCGGCACCGCCCGCGTGTTCGACGGCGAGGACGGCGCCATGGAGGCGATCATGTCCGGCAGCATCACGCCCGGCACCGTGCTGGTCATCCGCTACGAGGGTCCCAAGGGTGGCCCGGGCATGCGCGAGATGCTGGCGATCACGGGCGCGTTGAAGGGTGTCGGCCGGGGCGCCGATTGCGCGTTGATCACCGACGGTCGCTTCAGCGGTGGCACGTGGGGCTTCTGCATCGGCCATGTGGCGCCCGAGGCCGTGGACGGCGGCCCGATCGCGTTCGTCCGCGACGGCGACCAGATCCGCGTCGATGTGCACGCGCTGAGCCTGGACCTGCTCGTCGAGGACGGCGAGATCGCCAAGCGCCGCGCGTCGTGGGCGCCGAACCCCCCTCGCTACACCACCGGTGTGCTTGGCAAGTACGCGAAGCTCGTGCAGGGCGCCGAGACCGGCGCGATCACGAATACGCTCTGACGCGGGTGAACTGCATCACGCCATCGTCGACGGGGGCGGATGCGAACATCTTCTTGTCGTGGGCGTAGTTCTGCGGATTGATCCACGGCTCGCGGTCGCCCTGCTTGGGGAAGCGGTCCATCACCCGTTCCATGTAGCCCGAGGAGAAGTCTTGGATCCATGCGCGGGCCGGCATGTCGGCATCCGTCGACCTCAGCCGAGGCGTGCACTGGTTCGAGCCCGTCGCGGCGAGGTGGTTCAGCAGCCGGCACACGTTCTCGGCGATCAGATCGGCGCGCAGCGTCCATGATGCGTTGATGTAGCCGAACGTCGAGGCGAGGTTCGGCACATCCGAGTAGGCGAATCCCTTGTAGCTCCACGTCTGGGAGAAGTCGACGGTGGTGCCGTCGACGTCGATCTGCACCTCTCCGAGCTGCACCAGGTTGAGGCCGGTGGCGGTGACGAAGATGTCGGCCTCCAGCTCCTGCCCGGAGGCGAGGCGGATCCCGGCCGGCGTGAACGTGGCGATCCGGTCGGTGACGACCGACGCGGCGCCGCGCCTGATCGCCTGGAACAGGTCGCCGTTGGGCACGAGGCACAGCCGCTGGTCCCACGGGTTGTAGCGGGGCGTGAAGTGGGTGGCCACGTCGTAGTCGGGCCCGAGTGCCTTGCGCACCCGCTTCAACAGCGTCGCCTTCACCTTTTCCGGCTTGGTGCGAGTCTGGCGATAGCCGAACTGCTGCAGCGTCGTGTTCTTCCAACGGGTGATGCGATACGCCATCGCGCCGGGCAGCACCGTGCGAAGCGTGTTCGCCACCACGTCGCGATCAGGCGCGGCGACGACGTACGTGGGCGAGCGTTGCAGCATCGTGACATGACCGGCGGTGGCCGCCATCGCGGGCACGAGCGTCATCGCTGTCGCACCCGAGCCGATCACGACCACCTGCTTGCCGGCGTACTCCAGATCCTCCGGCCATGCCTGTGGGTGCACGACCCGACCGGTGTAGTCGCCGATGCCCGGAAACTCGGGGGTGTACCCCTCCTTGTAGGAGTAGTAACCCGAGCACATGAAGAGGAAGCCGGCAGTGAACGACAGTGCCGCGCCGGTTCGGGTGTCCTCGGCGGTGATCGTCCACGTCGCCGTGTCGCTCGACCACTCCGCTCGGTGCACGAGGTGACCGAAGCGAATGTGCGGGCCGACGTTCCGTTCGGTGATGGTCTCGCGGAGGTACGCCATGATCGATGGCCCGTCGGCGATCGACTTGTCGGCGGTCCACGGCTTGAAGTTGTAGCCCAACGTGTGCATGTCGCTGTCGCTGCGCACGCCTGGGTAGCGGAACAGGTCCCATGTGCCACCGATGTCGTCGCGCCCCTCGAGGATGGTGAAGGTGCGTTCGGGGCAGTGCATCTGCAGATGGCACGCGGCGCCGATTCCGGAGATGCCGGCACCGACGATGAGGACGTCGATGTGTTCGGTCATTCGGGGAGACTACGGGCCGTCGACCGACCGACGAGTATCCAGGGTGCCCAGAAGTACGGGTGCGGCCACTGCTCGGCGATCTGCATCTGCGCAGCGCGAAGCGCACCCGCCGCCGGCATGTCGGTGAGCGCGGCGTAGAACCGACGCATGAACGCCGTGGTGGCCGCGTCGTCGGCGGTCCACTGCGAGGCGATCACGGTCGAGGCACCGGCACCGAGGAAGCCGCGCACGAATCCATTGATCTCGGCGGCACCCGCGTGCTGGGTGCGGGCGGTGTCGCATGCGCTCAGGACGATGGTGGTGCCGGCCAGATCGAGCGCGAGCACGTCGGCCGCGGTCACCCAGTGGTCGTGCATCCGCAGCACCGAGTACATCGGGTTGTCCGGTCGGAACATCGCGTGACCGGCGAGGTGGATGTGCGCCGCTCGGCCGAGCTCGGCGCGGACCGCCGCCCACGTCGCCGCCTCGCCTGCCAACGTGATGGCGTCGGGCTGCGACGCGGCGACGGCGCGAACTTCATCGAGCACCATCGGCGCAAGCTCGTCGGACGTGCCGGCCACGAGTGTGCGCCCCCCGCGTGGTGGCGGGAGGTGGCCGAGCATTCCCAGGCTGGGCGAGTAGCGGATCTCGTAGGACTCCAGCAACCATCGCTCGCCGGTCCACAACGCGTGGAAGGGGACCTCGTGGAGCAGCGAATCGGGCACGATGATCAGCGACGACGGGGCGATGCCCGCAAGCGTCGACGCGATCGGGCCGATCAGCGCGTTGTGCAGGGCGTGCAATGCCGCGGTGACCGACACCAGGAGCTGCGGCAGATGACGTTCGACGAGGTCGGCGCCGAGGCGGAACCGGTCCCACTGACGCCGCAACCGATCGACCATCGCAGCCAGCGGGGCGATCCCGGCGACGGAGGGGAACAGCGTCACCTCGCCGTCGCGGATGACGAACGCGTGCATCGAGTCGCCCGCTCTGGCGTACACGACGGCAACCGTGCCTGGGGGCAGCGAGGCGCCGGACGCGATCGGGCGCCCCGCTTCGTTGTCGGGCGCCAGAAGATGAGTGAGCTGTGACAACCCACGGCGTGCCTCGAGGTCCTGCACTCGATCGCGCAGGCGCTCGGCTCGCTCGGGGTCCGCTGTCGCCTCACCGGAGAACAACTCGCCGTAGAGCGCGCGCAGGTCGGCGGCGATCGGGTCGTCGTCGGGCTCGCCGACGCCACGCGCGACGAGCCCGCTGACGACGTCGCTCAACGTTCGCGACTTCGCCAGCTCGGCGATGCGAAGGGCCTCTGCCGCTGGTTCGCCCGCGGCGATCGCCGCGTCGAGCAGGTCGTGATAGGGCGCTAGTCGATCGTCGAGGAACCTCGTTAGCACCGTTTCGTGGGCCAGGCTGCTGCGCAGGTCCTCGACGGAATC
Organism: Actinomycetota bacterium; assembly: GCA_043759015.1. Taxonomy (GTDB): domain Bacteria; phylum Actinomycetota; class Acidimicrobiia; order Acidimicrobiales; family Ilumatobacteraceae; genus UBA668. Next base: position 1,149 of record JAYVMH010000365.1, on the reverse strand, counting down.
GACTGCGTCGCGAAGCGTGGCGAGCGCCTCGGTGATCCTTCCGGCAGCGAGCAGCGAACGTCCGAGGGCGTGGGTGGCGCCGGCCTGCATCGGTGCCAGGCCGATCTCGTCGATCGTCGCCCGGACCTCGACGAGCGCGTCCAGTCCGGCCGCACCTGAGAGCTCGGCGACGAGCAATGCGGCCGCGGCGGCCGCCGGTGTGCCGCGCAAGGCGATGACTGCCGCCTGCTCGCCGAAGCGGATCGCCGCCTCCTCGTCGCCCACCGCCCGTTCGAGGCGCGCCTCGTCGAGCAGCACCTCGGCGAGCCACGACGACTGCCCGGACTGCTGGAACTGCTGGGCGGCGGAGGTCAGCGCCGACGATGCTGCGACGATCCGTCCGGTGCGCGCCAGGGCCTGGCCGAGGCCCCACTGGGCTCGTGCCCGTTCGATGACCAGGTCGGTGCCGGCCAACAGCCGAACGGCTTCGGTGAAGCTGGCAGTTGCTTCCGGCAGCAGGTTGAGGGCCAGGTACGCACGTCCGGCTACGACGAGGCGGGCCTGCTCGCCACCCGGAGCCGAGATCCCTTCCAGCGCGGCGGAGGCCTGGGCCAACGAATCGAGGCACTGCTGGTACTCGCCGCGGTGGAGTTGCACTTCTGCCGTGTTCGTCAGCGACATCACCTCGAGGGCGCGGAAGCCACCCTCTCGAAACGCGCTCGTCGCCCGCTGCAGCGCAGCGAGCGCCTCTGCGTGCTGGCCGAGGCTGAGGAGCACGAGCGCGCGGTCGTACGTCACCTCGGCGACGGCTCTGCTGTCGCCCACCGTCTGGTAGCCGATCGTTGCCGACGCGTAGTGGTCGAGTGCGGCCTCGAACTGGCCCGACAGCTCGAGACAGAGCCCCGAGTTCTGGTGTGCCGCGGCGACCAGCGCCAGCATGGCGACGTCGTGCTCGGCTGCGGCGCCGAACGCGTCGAGGATCTCGCCGCACGCCGCGAGCGCGTCGTCGTGTCGGCCCATCTCGTTGAGTGCCTGTGAGCGGCCGAGGTTCGTGCGCAGCGCTTCGGTGGTGTTCCCCAGGCGGTCGAAGTCGGCTCGTGCCGCCTCGATGAGGGCGAGGGCCTCGGCGAGGTCGCCGGCCCCTGCCGCGGCCTGCGCCAGCAGATAGGT
>JAYVMH010000364.1:0-4948 GCA_043759015.1 Actinomycetota bacterium | reverse complement strand
GGGAGGCAAGTACGTGGCCATCGTCGGCGTCGACGGGGTGCGGTACTACTTCGCACACCTCGCCGGTGTTCTCGTGCACGCAGGTCAGCACGTGCAGCCGGGTGATCCACTCGGCCCGATGGGCCAAACCGGCGATGCGCGGCTGTCCGCGTGCCACACCCACGTCGGGATCTCGTGGCCGTGTCCGGCGAACGAGTGGAAGGTGCGGCGCGGGAAGATCTGGCCCATGCAATATCTCGCCGCCTGGCGCAAGGGTGAGCAGCTGTCGCCTGTGGCGGAGGTCACCGCCGCCGAGGCTGCACAACCCGGCGCGTGTACCGATGCGCTCGCACAGCCCGACGCGGCCAAGAGCTGACCCGAGCTGCCGAGCCCTGCGGAGAGCTACCGGCGCTTCATCAGCCAGCGCAGCCGGTGTGCTTTCTCGTGCGCGGCCTCCGTCGCCAGTTGGCCGATGCTGCCCGCGATCGTGGGATGCACGTGGGCGAGCTCGGCCAGCTCGTCGACTCGCAGTTCGCGGCTGACGGCCGACGTCAGCTCGTGGATCATCTCGCCCGCGTTCGGCGCCAGCACGTGCGCGCCGACGATCCTCCCCTTGCCCGTGACGACCACGAGTCCGCCTTCGGTGCTGCCGTCGGCCCGGGCCCGGTCGTTGTGACTGAGATCGAACCGCCACACGTCGGTGTCCGTGCCGAACTTCGACTCTGCCTGCTCCACGGTGAGACCGACGCGTGCCAGTTCGGGATCCGTGAACACGCACGCCGGCACCTCGCCGCCGGCCGTGCCGCGCCCTGGAAAGAACATGTCGCGCACGGCGACCAGCGCATGATGAGCGGCGGCATCGCCGACGACTCGACCCGCCGTAGCACCGCTCGACGCGTCGGCCACCGCGTACACGGAGCGCACCGTGGTACGACCGGCGCTGTCCGTTGCCACGCCGAGCTCGTCGATCTCGATGCCGAGATCCTCCAGACCGAGGGTGTCGATGTTCGGGGTCCGACCGGTGGCGAGCAGGATCCCGTGCACGGGCACCTCGATGGCCCGTCCGTCGTGGCCGACGACCGCATGCACGACGTGAAGATCTGCCACGGCGCGGACCTCGCGGACGTCTGCCGAGCAGTGGATCACCACGCCTTCGTCGCGGAGCAGGCTCGTGAGACGGGCGACCAGTGTGGGCTCTTCGCGCGGCAGCAGCGTGCTGGCGCGCTGCAGGAGCGTCACCTGCACGCCAAGTCGTCGCGCGGCTTGGGCGATCTCGGTGCCCATCGGTCCGCCGCCGATCACGGCCAGCGTCGCCGGCGGGTGGTCGAGCTCGAAGAGGTCGTCGCTCGTGTACGTGGCGTGGAGTGGAAGGCCGGGGATCTCCGGCCGATGTGGCCGACTGCCGGTGCACACGAGAACGAACCGCGTCGGAAGCGTCCGCACCGAGCCGCCGGCGGTCGTCACCGTCACTTCGTCGGCGGCGGTCACCCGAGCGGTTCCCTGCATCACCTGCACGCCGACATCGCGGAAGCGCTGCGGGGTGGCGTCGTCCGCCGAGATCTGCGCCTGGACCGCTCGTACCCGGCGCCACACGCGGGCGAGATCGATGGTCGGTTCGACCGGCTCGAGCCCCACCCGGTCGGCGGTGCGCATGAGGTGCGCCGTTCGTGCGCTCGCCAGCAGCGCCGTCGACGGCACGCGCCCGGTCCACAGGCTCTCGCCGCCCACCCGATCTCTCTCCACGACCGCGACGCTGAGATCGAGCCTCGCGGCAAACTCGGCCGCAGCCACACCGGCGGGGCCCATCCCGATGACGACGAGATCGAACACGACTCGACCCTATCGGCGCCTCACGCGCCGCCTCACGACACGCCGACGAAGACGAAGATCGTCAGCGGCACCAGCACCCACGCCAGCACCAACAGCACGATCGCGTACACCGCGAAGTCGTAGCTGCTGTCGTGGGGAGGATTGCCGGCGGCACCGATGGTCTCCCACAGCGCCTTCATCGGCTGCTCGGTGGAGAGCCGGATGCGGCGGCGGGCGACCGCAGCCGAATGCAACGCGCACCAGGCAAGGCCTACGAAGACCACCCCGAAGAGCAACGCGAACACGACGATGCCGACACGCTTGTCGAACGCCCACTTCACGAACGCCTGCAGCCCCGACACGATGCTCGACAGCACCGCGCCGCCCAACAGGAACGTCGGCAGCCCGAGTGGGTTCCCCTTGTATCCGGGTTCGGCGCGGGCTGCGTCGAGGCGGGCTCTGCGCAGCATCGAGTGCTCCGGTGTGCCCCATGCCGAGTTCGCCTCGCGACGCTCGTAGAGCTTTCGGATCGAGGTGATCAGTGAGTTCTGGTACCCCTTCACGATCCACCGCGTCATGATCTGCACGACGTACGCAGCCACCGGACGGAGTGGGCCGAGGCGCTTGAGCTGCGGGCTGCGGCTGCCGTTGCGATCGAGCACTTCCAGCGACCGCATTGCCATTCGATGCGCCTCCTCGAACCGGTCGGGCCGGAACAACGGTCGCACCGCGGCCAGCTGTCGCACGATGTCCTGTTCGGGCTTGCCCGGGCCGGCGATCTGCTCGAGGAGGCGGCCCTTCTCCTCCGGTGTGTGGGCGCGGAGGACCTTCAACGCATCGATGCGGTCGAGCACGAGCTCGTCGACCAGTTCGACTGCGGATCGATCGATCTCGGTCACGGAAGTGGAACATAGCTGTCAGTCGTGCACCCGCACAGCGTGCGCTCCACATCACGTCGACAACACAGTGGCGACGCACTCACCGCCCGCTCGTGACCCATGTCACCGGGGGGGGGCCGACTTGTAATCGTCGGTCGGCCCCGGTCGAATGGGGGCCCTCATGTTGGTTCGGCGCGTCACCCTCCTCCTGTGCGCCGTCGCATCCCTCACCGCGTGCGGTGTCGGCGCGGCCGCGGACACGTCGGTTCCTCCGACCCTGCCGTTGGGTGAGCTGCCCTCATCGCTTCCGCCGGAACAAGGCGGTGTCGGCGGCAGTGCCCGACCCACCACCACCCTGCCCGCGAAGGACCAGGTCGGGTCGCGATCGGCGGGTAACAGGGTGATCATCGTCGGCGACTCGGTGATTGCCGGCACGTCGAAGCGCTACAGCAACGACATGTGCACGGCGCTCGTGCCATTGGGGTGGCAGGTCGAGGTCGACGCCGAAACGGGGCGGTTCATCGAGTTCGGCAATCAGGTGCTCGACAAGCGTCTGTCGGCCGGCTGGGACGCGACTGTGATCCTGCTCGGCAACAACTACGTGCAGAACCAGGATTCGTACAGGCAGCAACTCGACAAGGTCGTTCGCCGATTCTCGCCGAGGCCGGTCGTGCTGTTGACGGTCAGCGAGTTCATCTCGACACGCCAGCAGGTGAACGCGGTGATCCAGGAGATGAAGGTGAAGTACTCCAACGTGATGATCGTGGATTGGGGTGCGATCACCAAGGCCGACAAGTCGTTGCTCAGCCAGGACCACCTGCACCCGTCGCCCTCGGGTCGCAAGGCGCTCGCTGCCAACGTCGCACTCGCCATGGGCAAGGCGCCCAAGCAGCCGGGCAAGTGCATGAGCTCTCTGTTCACCGACGATTCGATGAGCCCTGTCACGGGCACCACGGCGCCGGGTTCGTCGTCGCACAAGACCACCACCACGAGCGACGGATCGGTCTCGTCCACGCCGGGGGACACCACGTCGGCCCCGGCGTCCCCCAAGACCTCACCGCTGCCGGCGACGCCCGTACCAGTCGCCTGACGCGGACGCGCGACCGGTCAGGGTGCGAGGGCGCGGAACGGCGCGGCGGGGATGTTCCGCAGCACGCCGTAGACCCCGAGTGCGACGGGGAGTGCGACGGTGACGGCGCGGTGCGACCACGACGGCCATTGGCGCACCGACCGTCCCCAACTCGATCGCAGCCAGTTCCACCACGCATAGAGCACACCGACGAGCACGAGCGGCACGAAGATGTTGTACCCGAGCGCGGACATGAGGTGCCCCGTGAACAGATGGTGAAAGCCGCGGGTGAGCCCGCAGCCGGGGCACCACAACCCTGTGGCCGCGTGGAACTGACAGACGGGGAAGTGACTTCCTCGGGCGGAGGGATCGTTCAGGGCCACGACCGCGGCCGTTCCCGCCAGCGCGCAACCGCACGCCAACGGCATCAACCGGCGCTTCCACACGGTGGCTTCTATGAGCGTGACCTGCACGGGCGCCACACTATGACGTTCAACACCGAAGCGCGACGTTGTGGTGGGCGCGTTCGCGCGCCACGCTGGACGATCATGCTGCAGGTACACGGGCTTTCGGTGGAGGTGGGTGGTCGACTTCTGGTCGAGGGCGTCTCCTTCACGATCATGCCCAAGGACAAGGTCGGCATCGTCGGCCGCAACGGCGCCGGCAAGACCACCATGTTCAAGACCCTGGGTGGGGCGCTCGAGCCTGCAGCGGGGAAGATCATGCGCAAGGGCGGCTTCGGGTACCTGCCCCAGGACCCGCGCATCGAAGGTGTGCCGGACACTCGCCCAGCGGTCACGCACGTGCTCAGCGGCCGCCAGATCGACGAGCAGCTCGACCGGATCGAGAAGCTGCGTGTCGCGATGGAGGCCGACCCGAACGAGCGCAACGTCGCTCGCTTCAGCCGTGCGCAGGACGAGTTCTCGTCATCGGGCGGGTACGCGGCCGAGAGCGAGGCGCGCAGCATCATGGCGGGCCTCGGCCTGCCCGTCGATCGTATGGACCTTCCGATCAGCGTGCTCAGCGGCGGCGAGCGGCGCCGCGTCGAGCTGTCGCGGATCCTGTTCGCCGGCAGCGACCTGCTGTTGCTCGACGAACCGACGAACCACCTCGATGTGGATGCGAAGAGCTGGCTGCTCGACTTCATGCGCAAGTACCGCGGGGCGCTGCTCGTCATCAGCCACGACCTCGACCTGCTCGACGAAGCGATCAC
>JAYVMH010000363.1:0-10978 GCA_043759015.1 Actinomycetota bacterium | reverse complement strand
CCGCCGCGCCTGCCCCGGTGCCGGTCGTGGCGACGGGCGAGCGCGACTCGTCCGTCGCGCTCAGCAAGATCCGCAAGCTCACCGGCAGCCACATGGTGATGAGCAAGGCCGTCAGCCCGCATGCGTTCAGCGTCGTCGAAGTGGACTACGCCAACGTGGACGCCGCCCGGAACCCGATGAAGGCGGAGTGGAAGGCATCCGAGGGCTTCAGCCTCACCTACCTGCCGTTCATCACCCGCGCCGTCGTGGATGCACTGGTCGACTTTCCGCACCTCAACGCAAGCGTTGGCGAGAACGAGCTCGTGGTGCACAACTTCATCGATGTGGGCATCGCCGTCGACCTCGAGTTCCAAGGGCTGCTGGTGCCGGTGGTGCGCAGCGCGGAGACGAAGCGCCTGCGAGCGATCGCTCGCGAGATCAACGATCTCGCCAACCGTGCACGCACCCGCAAGCTCAGCCCCGACGAGATCTCCGGCGGCACGTTCACGATCAGCAACAACGGCTCGGCCGGCAGCGTGCTCACGATGCCGATCATCAACCAGCCGCAGGTGGCGATCCTCAGCACCGACGCGATCACGCGCAAGCCGGTGGTCGTCACGCTTCCCGAGGGTGGCGAGGCGATCGCGATCCACCCGGTCGGCAATCTGGCGATGAGCTGGGACCACCGTGCCTTCGACGGCGCGTATGCGGCCGGGTTCCTCACCAGTGTGAAGCACGACCTCGAAACCCGCAACTGGGCGGCGGAGCTGTAACGCACATGCCCGCCTCAGGTCCGCTACGTGTCCGCTGGTTGGGACGCGTTCCGTATCGGGAGGCGCTCGACGTCCAGGCGGCCCTGTTCGAACACGGTCGTCAGGATCACCTCCTGCTGCTCGAGCACCCGCACGTCTTCACCCACGGACCACGCGCCGACCTCGCGACCAACGTCCTCGTCGACCCGACCTCGGTGGGCGCGGAGCTCGTGGCGGTGAAGCGGGGCGGCGACGTGACGTACCACGGGCCGGGGCAGCTGGTGGGGTATCCGATCGTCGGTGTACCGAACTCGATGGGGGCGAGCGATCACGTCGCCGCGATCCAACGGTTGATCGTGGGAACGCTCGAGGAGCTGGGCGTGGCACGCGTCGGCTGCCTTGCCGAGCATCCCGGCGTGTGGGTCGGTGTCGACGGCCCTGAGCCGAGGAAGATCTGCGCCATCGGAGTGCGGCTGGCACGGGGTCGCACGATGCACGGGTTCGCGCTCAACGTCCACACCGACATGCGCTTCATGCGCGAGTACATCGTGCCGTGCGGCATTCCCGACAAGCCGGTCACGTCGTTGGCGGAAGAGGGTGTGACCGCGACCCTCGAAGAGGTCGCGGCGATCATCGCCCGCCGCGCGGCTTGGTTGTGGGGCGACGGCACGATCGAACGTCAGGACGTGGCCTGGCGCCATCGCCCCGACGACCTCTCACCGTTCTCACGTGGTGAAGGCCCGGGCGCGCCCGTGCGGTCCGTCGCGAGGATGATCCAGGCCGGCGTCGCCCCCGGGCTGGCGATCGCGACCCGCAAGCCCGAGTGGTTGCGGCCGAAGGTGCAGCTGGGGACGGACGTGCTGGCGCTGAAGAAGACCGTACGCGATCACCGGCTGGTGACGGTGTGCGAGGAGGCCGGCTGCCCGAACCTCAGCGATTGTTGGGCCGACGGTACCGCGACGTTCATGGTGCTCGGAGAACGCTGCACCCGGGCTTGCGGCTTCTGCCTCGTCGACACGAGCAAGCCGCAGGCGCCCGAGCCCGACGAACCGAGCCGCGTTGCCCAGGCGATCGCTTCCATGGATCTGGAGCATGCGGTGCTCACGATGGTGGCCCGCGACGACCTCGACGACGGCGGCATGGCCCACGTGGCGGCGTGTGTGGTCGCGATCCGCGAACGCCGCCCGGGCACCCGGGTCGAGACGTTGGTCAGCGACGCAAAGGGCGATGCGACATCGCAGCAGCGACTGCTCGACGTGCGCCCGGATGTGTTCAACCACAACATGGAGACGGTTGCGCGTCTGCAGCGGGCCGTGCGCCCGTCCGCCGGCTACGCACGAAGCCTTGGAGTGCTGGCTCGGGCGAAGGCCGCAGGGTTGACCGTCAAGTCCGGATTGATGGTCGGTCTCGGCGAGACGGTCGGCGAGGTCGATGGCCTCCTTGCCGACCTGGCTTCGATCGGGGTGGACATCGTCACCATCGGTCAGTACCTCCGCCCGGCGGAGCACCACCTCCCGGTGGTGCGTTGGGTGGAACCGACGGAGTTCGAGCGCTGGGCGACCCTCGGTCGCTCGTTCGGCATCGGTCACGTGGAGGCCAGTCCGCTGACGCGCAGCAGCTACCACGCCAAGCAGGCGGCCGACGCGGTCGCCCCTGTCGTCGTGCGTGTCGTCGTGCCTGTCGTCGTGTCGTTCGCCCGCTGAGCTCGGGCGGTCGGATCAGGCGCGCAGCCGTGCGTTCGTGGGGTCGTACAGCGGCTCGGTGCCGACCGTCGCGGAGACCAGCACACCGTGCACGAGCACCTGGACCTTGGTTCCCGCGGTCTCGAACTGCGGGCGGACGTAGGCGAGTGCGAGGCTCCTGTCGAGCGTGAAGCTCCATCCGCCGGAGGTGACCAGACCCATCCGGTCGCCGTCGACGAACACCGACGACAGCGCAGGCGCGTCCGCGTCTCCCGGGTCGTCGAGCACCAGTGGCACCATCCTCCAGGCCGACCCCGCAGCCTTCTCCGCGAGCAGAGCGGCCTTGCCCACGAAGTCCGCCTTGGTCAGGTCGACGAAGCGATCGAGCGACGCGTCGAACGGGGAGTAGCCGATCTCGATGTCGCCCTTCCACCCCCGGTAGCACTTGTCCAGGCGGAGGCTGTCGACTGCGTAGATGCCGAAGTCGGCGATGCCGTACTGCTCGCCGGCTTTCCAGATCGCGTGGTAGAGCGGCACCAGCTGGTCGTTGGCCGCGTGCAACTCCCAACCGAGCTCGCCCACGTAGCCGACCCTCAGCGCGCGAACGCTCCCAACAGCAGTGTCGATGTCGCGAATCGAGAGCCAGGGGAACGAGGCGTTGTCGAGGGGACTCCGGGTGATTCGGGAGAGCACGTCGCGAGCGTGCGGGCCGACGACGACGAGTGAGCCGTGTTCCTTGGTGAGGTTGTGCAGCCTCACCGAGCCGTCCGCCGGCATGGCCGCTTCGAGCACGTCGAGGTCGTGCCACTCTGCGCCTGCGGCGCCGACCAGCGCGAAGTGATCATCCGCGATCTTCGCGACGGTGAACTCGCTGAGCACCTTGCCGTCGGGCAGCAGTGCGTACGCGAGCGTGATCCGCCCGACCCGGGGGAGCCTGGTGCAGAGCAGGTGATCCAGGTACGCCGTGGCGCCCGAGCCCTTCACGTCGATCTTGGTGAAGCCGGGCATGTCGAGCACCCCGACTCGATTGCGAACCGCATCGCATTCTCGCGCCACCACCTCTCGCCACGCCTGGGTGCGCAAGAACGTGTGGTCGTCGGTGGGAATCGCTCCACCGGCATCGAACCAGGTGGCGCGTTCCCAGCCGCCGCGGGCACCGAAGTGCGCGCCCTTGGCCTGCAACGTCTCGTACAGCGGCGAGGTCCAGCACGGCCGGCCGGCCGGCCACTCCTTGTTCGGGAAGCCCATCGCGTACTCGTGCTGGTAGAGCTCCTTGGCCTTCGCGATCGTGTAGTCCGTGGTCGCATAGTCCTTGTAGCGACGCCGATCCCAACCCCACACGTCGTACCCGGGGCGACCGTCGAGGATCCATTCGGCCATCAGCTTCCCCGCGCCGCCGCCCTGCGCGATGCCGAAGCTGAACGTGTTGCAGTGGAAGAAGTTGCGCAGTCCGTGCTCGGGCCCGAGATACGGGTATCCGTCCGGCGCGTAGGGGATCGGTCCGTTCACCACTCGCGCGATGCCGGCCTCGCCGAGCACGGGCACCCGCTCGCCCGCATCGAGGACTTGGGGTTCGAGTCGCTCCAGATCCTCCCCCCACAGCATGTTGGCGAACTGGTCGGGGATGCCGTCCAGCCACATCGCCGTGGCCTTCCACTCGTACGGGCCGAGGATGTAGCTGTTGCGTTCCTGGCGCAGGTAGTACGACGTGTCCGGGTCGCGCAAGAGCGGCAGCGGCGACGTTCGAGCGGCGAGCTCTGGGATCTCGTCGGTGACGTAGTACTGGTGCGACATCTGCGCGATCGGGTGGTGGCGACCGAGCAGCGCCATCACCTCGCCGGCGCGGTAACCGGCCGCATTGACCACGGTCTCGCAGTCGGTCGTGTGCTCGCTGCCCTCCTTGGTCCGGCTCGTCACCGTCCAGCGGTGATCGGTGTGCTGGTGCAGCGCGACCACCCGCTCGTAACGACGGATGCGTGCCCCCATCGCGCGGGCGCGGGTGGCCAACGCCTGGGTGACCTGCGACGGGTCGATGTCGCCGTCGAGCGGATCCCACAGCGCACCGACGAGATCGTGGGTGCGCACCAACGGGTACTTCTCGACGAGTTGCGCGGGAGTCAGCATGTCGTACCCCATGCCCTGCGCGTTCGCCATCGACGTGACGTGACGGAACTCGGCGATGCGTTCCGCACCGTGCGCGAGGCGGACCGAGCCCGTGACGTGATAGTTGATCGAGAACGCCGGGTCGGCCGCCAGCTCCCGATAGAGGCCGGCGGTGTAGGACTGCGCCTTCATCGCGCTCCAGCTCGTGGAGTACGTCGGCACGTTTCCGGCGGCGTGCCAGGTGGAGCCCGACGTCAGCTCGTCGCGTTCGAGCAGCAGCACGTCCGCGCAGCCCATCAACGCCAGGTGGTACGCGGTGCTCACGCCGGCGATGCCGCCGCCGATCACCACGATGCGTGCTGACTCGCGCTCCCCGCCGCCCATGGTTCTCCCTCGATCGGCCCGACCGCTCACCGCGGCGGCTGTGTAAGAATACCCAAACTTTCACAACCCGGAGGAAGCCATGGCCGACCTACCCGGCAGTGCGCGAGTCGTCATCGTGGGCGGCGGCATCGTGGGCTGCAGCGTTGCGTACCACTTGGCCCTGCGCGGCGTCACCGACGTGGTGCTGCTGGAGCGCAAGCAGCTGACGTGCGGCACGACATGGCATGCCGCCGGGCTCGTCGGACAGTTGCGCGCGACCCACAACCTGACGCGCCTGGCTCAGTACACCACGACGCTGTTCGCAACGCTGGAGGCCGACACCGGCCAAGCGACCGGCTTCCAGCAGCGGGGCTCGGTCAGCGTCGCGCCCACCGAGGAGCGCTTCGAGGAGCTGAAACGCGGCGCGTCGATGGCGCGGGTGTTCGGTCTGGCGGTGAACATCATCACGCCGGCCGACGTGAAGGATCTGGTGCCGCTCGCGCGTGTCGACGATCTCGTCGGTGGCGTTCATCTGCCCGGCGACGGCGTCACGAACCCCATCGACACCACTCAGGCGCTCGCCAAGGGCGCGCGGTCGCGAGGGGTCCTCATCCGCGAGAACGTGAGCGTCGAGCGGATCATCACCGAGCACGGGCGCGCCGTGGGAGTGGAGTACTGCATCGACGGTACCGATGATCGCGGTGTGATCAGGGCCGACGCGGTGGTCAACGCCGCCGGCATGTGGGGTCGCGAGCTCGGCGACCGGGCCGGTGCGGTGGTGCCGCTGCACGCCGCCGAGCACTTCTACATCGTCACCGAAGGTGTCGAGGGCGTGTCGCCGACGATGCCGGTGTTGCGCGACCCCGACGGATGCGGGTACTTCAAGGAGGACGCCGGCAAGCTGCTGATCGGCTGGTTCGAGCCGGTTGCCAAACCATGGGGCATGACCACTCGGGCCGGGCGAAGTGGCATTCCTGCGTCGTTCTGCTTCGATTCCCTTCCCGAGGACTTCGAGCACATCGCGCCGCTCGTCGATGCCGCGACACATCGCATGCCGCTGCTGGCGAACACGGGCATCCGGCTGTTCTTCAACGGGCCGGAAGCGTTCACACCCGATGATCGATACCTGCTCGGCGAGTCGCCGGATGTGAAGGGTCTCTACCTGTCGTGCGGGTTCAACTCGATCGGCATCCAATCGTCCGGTGGCGTTGGCAAGGTGCTCGCCGATTGGATCATCGACGGCCACCCACCGATGGATCTCTGGGATGTCGACGTTCGTCGCGTGATGCCGTTCCAGCGCAACCAGTCGTACCTCCACGACCGCACCGTCGAGTCGCTCGGGTTGCTCTACGCGATGCACTGGCCGTACCGCCAACCCGCGACCGCGCGCGGTGTGCGACGTTCCGGTGTGCACGATCGACTGGCAGCGCGCGGTGCGTGCTTCGGTGAAGTCGCCGGGTGGGAGCGGGCCAACTGGTTCGCCCCCGCGGGCGTCGAGCCCGTCTACGAGTACAGCTACGGCAAGCAGAACTGGTTCCCGTACTCCGCCGAGGAACACCATGCGGTCCGCAACGCGGTCGGTCTGTTCGACCAGTCGTCGTTCGGCAAGTTCGTCGTCGAGGGCGCCGATGCCGAAGTGGTGCTCGACAGGATCTGCGCCAACGACGTCGCCGTTCCCGTCGGCAAGATCGTCTACACCCAGTGGCTGAACGAGCGGGGCACGATCGAGGCGGATCTGACGGTCACCCGCGAGGCATCCGACCGGTATCTCGTCGTCACCGCCGCGGCCACACAGATACGCGACCTGGCCTGGCTGAAGGATCACATCCCCGCGACCTCGCGTTGCGTCGCCGTCGACGTCACGTCCGGCATGGCCGTGCTCAACGTGCAAGGGCCCCACTCGCGGGCGCTGCTGCAGGGCCTCACGACCGACGACATGTCGAACGAGGCGTTCCCGTTCGGCACGTCCCGCGTCATCGACATCGGGTACGCGCGAGTTCGGGCCAGCCGCGTCACGTACGTCGGCGAGTTGGGGTGGGAGCTCTACATCCCGACCGAGTTCGCCGCCAACGTGTTCGACACGATCGTCGCCGCCGGTGCGGACCACGGGCTTCGGCTCGCGGGGTACCACGCGCTGAACTCGTTGCGCATGGAGAAGGGGTATCGCCACTGGGGTCACGACATCACGCCGGACGAGACGCCGCTCGACGCGGGTCTCGGGTTCGTGGTGGGCTGGAACAAGGCGCACGGGTTCATCGGTCGCGAGGCCCTGCGAGCCCAGCGGGAGGCAGGGCCGAGCAAACGGCTGGTGCAGTTCCGATTGCACGACGGCGATCGACTGCTTCATCACAACGAGCCGATCTGGCGCGACGACACCATCGTCGGCAGCATCACGTCCGGCATGTACGGCCACACGATCGATGCATCGCTCGGGATGGGATACGTCGGCCGCGCCATCGGCGGCCTCGACCGCGAGTGGGTGCTCTCGGGCGCCTACGAGATCGAGGTCGCCGGCGAACGCATCGCGGCGACGCCGTCGCTCGAGCCGTTCTACGACCCGCGCAGCACGCGGCCGAGGAGCTGACGATGGCGATTCGGGCGGTGAGCTCGGCACGAGAGGCGACGTCGCCGAGGGAGGACGTCGACTACCAGGACGGGGCTCGGGTCGGTGGCCGAGTTCGCGAACTGCGCAAGGCACAGGGTCGCACGCTGCAGCACGTCGCGTCGGCGGTCGGCATCTCGGTCAGCTACCTCAGCCAGATCGAACGCGACGTCTCGCGATTGCCGATCGGTGTGCTCAAGGACATCGCCGACGTGCTGGGCGTGCACATGAACTGGTTCTTCCGCAGCGCCGAGGAAGGCCCCGCTGAGGAACGGGACATCATCGTCCGTGCTGCCCATCGGCGAAACCTGACCTTCACCGGACTCGGCATCACCGAGGAGCTGCTCTCCCCGAACCTTGCCGGGCCGCTCGAACTGCTGATCAGCACGATCCTTCCCGGAGCGGACAGCGAGTTCTACTCGCACGACGGCTCGGAGGCGGGCATGGTGATCTCGGGGACGCTCGAGCTCTGGGTCGGGACGCGTCGCTTCCGGCTGCATGCCGGCGACAGCTTCGCGTTCACCAGCACCGAACCGCACCGCTGCGCCAACCTCGCCAAGCGGCCCACCAAGGTGTTCTGGGTGATCACCCCGCCGCACTATTGAGCCCCCGGTGTGGAATCGAGCCGAAGATCTGCTTACATGCTGGGCGTGATCCGAACCGCCGGGAAGACAACCATCATCGGGTGTCGGCTGGGCGGTGCTGTCGTCGCTCCTGTCGTCGCGGCTGTCGTCGCGGCTGTCGTCGCTGCGGCTGTGCTCGTGGCGTGCGGCAGCAGCGGTGGGGGCGTTCCCACCGACAAGACCGTCAGCTCCACACCAGTCACGACGGCGACGCTGGGGCAACTGAGCATCAACGTGACGATGGACCAGTTCGGTTCGGTGTGTTCCGCCGTCAAAGGCGATTTCGGCGTGTGCCTGCGAACCGCGAAGCCGCTCGGCAGCGGGGTGCTCGATGCCCGGCTGGACACGACAGCGTCCGGGCCGTCGTTGGTGCGCGTGCTGCTGGACACGGCATCCCAGGTCGACGGCCTCGACCCGAACCAGACGCGGATCCACATCGACGCCGGACGCGACCTCGTGCTCGCGACTTCGTCGAGCAAGGCGGTGTGCTTCACCTTCACCAAGGCGGACGGTACGTCGGCCAAGGCCAGCGTGCATCGGACGGCGACCGTCAACGACCCGGGGCCCGTCACCGATCCCCCGAACTGCGCGTGATCCGACATGACTGATCATCAGGGGCCGGCTCGCCGTGGCGGACGCGAAGCCCGAAAGGCGCTGCGAGCCGCGCCGCTCACCCGCGACGTGCGCCCCGTCAATCCGGGGATGGAAAGCGGACGGTACAAGGTGCTGTCAGACCACGAGGTGACGCGGATCCATGCGGCCGCGCTCGACGTGCTGGCGAACATCGGACTCGCCGACGCGATCCCGTCCTGCCTCGAGTTGATGCTGTCCAAGGGCTGCACCCTCAGCTCCGAAGGTCGGCTGCTGTTCCCGCGGGCCCTGATCGACGACACGCTGGCCATCGCTGCGCGTCACTTCCCGTTGCACGCGCAGGACCCGCAGTTCGACATGGAACCGTGGGGGAAGCGCGTGTACTACGGCACGGCCGGCGCGGCGGTCACGATCGTCGACCCGATCACCGGCCACTACCGGGAGAGCAAAGCGCAGGACTGCTTCGACATCGCCCGCCTCGTGGACGCGATGGAGCACATCCACTTCTACCAACGTGCGGTGGTGCCGCGGGATCTTCCGGATCCGGCAGAGATGGACATCAACACGTGCTACCTCAGTGTCAGCGGCACGACCAAGCACGTGGGTACGTCGTGGGTGCACCCCGACCACCTCCGAGCCTCGTTGCAGATGCTGCACCGCATCGCCGGCGGTGAGGACAAGTGGCGGGAACGCCCGTTCGTCAGCCAGTCCAACTGCTTCGTCGTGCCGCCGTTGAAGTTCACCGCGGATGCATGTCGGTGCCTCGAAGTCGCGGTCGAGGGTGGAATGCCCGTCCTCCTGCTCTCGGCGGGGCAGTCGGGTGCCACGGCTCCCGCAGCGCTCGCCGGCGCGCTCGTGCAGGAGGTCGCCGAGGTGTTGGCAGGCCTCGCGTATGTGAACGCGATCAAGCCGGGGCATCCGGCGATCTTCGGGCTGTGGCCGTTCGTCAGCGATCTGCGCAGTGGCGCGATGTCCGGTGGGAGCCCCGAACAGGCCCTTCTGTCGTCCGCGTGCGCGCAGATGGCTCACTTCTACGACCTCACGGGCGGCACGTCGTCGGGCATCAGCGACGCCAAGATGCCCGACGTGCAAGCCGGCGCGGAGAAGGGCTACAACCACGCGTTGGTCGGCAACGCCGGGGCGAACCTGATCTACGAAGCGGCCGGCATGCATGCCAGCCTTCTCGGATTCTCGCTCGAGGGTGTCGTGCTGGACAACGACGTGATCGGCTCGTGTCAGCGCACGATCAAGGGCATCGAGGTCAACGACGACACGTTGTCACTCGACGTGATCCGCGCCGCCGTCATCGGTGGTCCCGGGCACTACCTCGGCTCGAAGCAGACGCTCGACATGATGCAGACCGAGTACATCTACCCGAGCATCCACGACCGTTTGAGCCACAAGGAGTGGGCCGAGGTCGGACGGCCGGCTGTCCTCGATCGGGCTGCACAGAAGGTGCGCGACGTGCTGGCGACGCACTATCCCGACCACATCTCCGAAGAGGTCGATCGACAGATTCGCAGCGAGCTGCCGATCCGTCTCGACCGGGCATGCATGCGTCCCCCGAGCCCTTCGGCCGCGGGACCGACCACCTGACGCGTCAGCCGCCGCCCACCAGCGCTGCCCGTTCCTCCCGTGCCAGCCGTTCGATGACGGGGCGGGTGAGGATGATGTAGACGATGCTGGAGGCGGCGGATGCAATGGCGAAGCACGTGATCGTCCACCGCACTCCGATGGCCTCGCTGGTCGTACCCGCGACCAGGCTGCTGACACTGGCCACGAGCGTGACGATGGCGAAGTCGCCCGCCATGATCCGCCCGCGAATCGCATCCGGTGATCGCACCTGCAAGCCGTACGTGCTCAACGTCCATTGTGCGCCGCCACCGAGGTGCGCGGCGGCGATCGCGAAGGCGGCGACGAAGATGACCGGTGACCATCCGGCGCAGAGGTAGAAGACACTGAAGCCGAGTCCGGCGATGCCGCACACGCGCAGCATCTTGGACACATCCCCGCGCGTGAAGTACGACGCGACGATCGGCCCCAGACCGGACCCGACACCGCGAGCGCCCAGCAGGATGCCGGTACCGCCGTCGCCCCAGTGGAAGACCTCGGTCGCGAGCACCGGCAGTTGGCTCACCGTGCCGGCGCCGATCGCGAAGGTCGCCTTGCTCGCCATCAGCGCCAGAACGGAATGGTCCGCGCGGGCGTAGCGAGCCGCTTCCCGCATGTCGCGCGCCACGTTCATCCGCGGTCGGTGGGCGTGCTGGGGTTCCTGCATCGGCC
>JAYVMH010000362.1:0-11050 GCA_043759015.1 Actinomycetota bacterium | reverse complement strand
CGCTGGTTGGGCGGCACGGTCCTCGTCCTCCTCGGTCAGCTCGTCGCCGCGGAGCGTCCAGATCCCGAAGCCGATGAACGACACGCAGGCGATGATGTTGATCGCCATCGTCGGCAGTGCGGCGCCGAGCACGGCGCCGACCAGCACCGACACGAGGTGTACGATGCCGGTGGCGAGCGTGATCCCGATCAGCACCGGCACAGTGCGGTAGCGGGTCGCGAACGCGAGCGCCATCAACTGGGACTTGTCACCCATCTCGGCGACGAAGATCACGGCGAAGCTCAGCAGGAACGCGGCGAGCATCTCAGCCCAGCATCTCAGACAGCCGCCACGGGCGCTGCGCCCCACTGCTGATCGGTGACGAACTTCGGGCGGAACCGCAGCGCGAACACCAGACCGGCGGCGGCGATGCAGGTCGTCGACACCACCAGCGGGGCGTTCGAGGTGACGGACGTGGCGATGAAGCCGACGAGGATGCTCGCCGGCACCTGGGCGAGGTTCATCACGCTGCTGGCGATGCCCATCGCCTCGCCCTGCCGACCCGGTTCCGCCGAGCGGGAGATGAGGCTCGTCTGGTTGGCCATGCAGAGGCCGTTGAACGCGGTGAAGATCGGCACGACGGCGAACAGCTCCCAACGGTGGTTGGCGAGGAAGTAACCCGACATCGCCAACGCGAGACCGAAGAACGAGAAGCGCAAGATCTCGTAGTCCCGCATGTGCCTGGCGACGCGGGGTACGAGCACCGCCTGGGTGACCGCGATGAACAGTCCGATCAACGCGAAGTAGTCGCCGGTGTTCGCCTGTGTGAACCCGAACTCGCGAGCGAGGTACACGCCGAAGAACGTCGTGAAGAACGTGAACCCGGCGTTGAACAGGAACGACACGACGAGCGGCACCCGGAGCCGTTCGGACGCGAAGCCGCGCGCAACGTTGTGGACGGCCGTTCCCATTTCGATCTTCTTGTTCTGGTCCTTGTGGCGGATCGTCTCGGGGAAGCGGGCGAGGATGAGCGCGACGTTGACGACGCACAACCCGGCCGCGAACCAGAACGGGGTGGTGGCACCGAACCACGACGGTGTCGTGAACAGGTGGTAGAAGCTCTGATTCGGAGCGCTCAGGCGGCCACCGATGTACGGGCCGATGATGAAGCCGAGACCGAAGGCCGCCCCCATGAGACCGAAGTTCTTCTGCCGGTTCTGGTCGGTGCTGATGTCGCCCACCGCCGCCTGGGCGACCGCGATGTTGCCACCCGTCAGCCCGTCGAGCGCGCGCCCGAGGAACAGCATCGGGATCGACGCCCAGCCGATGCCGAGCGCGAAGATCACGTAACCCACCGCGGTGCCGGCAATCGAGAATGCGAGCACCGGGCGTCGGCCGAATCGGTCCGACAGCTGCCCGAGGATCGGCGCGGCCACGAACGTGCACAGCGGATACACCGCCTGCAGGAACCCGAGCATGATCAGGCCCTGTTGGGGCGTCCACGACGACGGTGTGACGCGAAACGGCGTGTTGCCGATCAGCAGCGGAAAGATCGGAATCAGGATGCTGAAGCCGACGAGGTCGATGAAGACGGTGAGGAACACCGGCAGGATCGGGTTCGGGTGATCGTCGTTCGGGTGATCGTCGTTCGGGTGATCGTCGTTCGGGTGATCGTCGTTCGGGTGATCGTCGGAGTCTCGGCTCATCGCCCGCCAGGGTAGAGGGGCGGGATGGGACGCAAGCCCATCCGGGCACTCGGCGACCAGCGTCTGGTTGCCGGCGGTCCCGGCGCCGCGAACGCTCGAACCAGCGAGCATCAAACCGGGGCTTCGACCCTCCGTAACGGTCGCGCCATCGCCGGCTGGTGATCCCACAGGTCGGCAACCAGATCGCTCCGCAGCGCCGCACAGTCGGGATCGTCCCATCGGTTGATCCGCTGCAGCGGGTCGTCGGCGAGGTCGTACAGCTCGCCTTCGCTGCCGTCGTGGCTGGTGCCGGCCAGGTAGGTCGTGCACACCCAGCCGTCGCGGGTGATGGTCCGCACGTGCACGCTCACGCCGAAGAGCACGCTGTCCCACTCAGTGAGCGAGCGTTCGAAGCCGCGTGACTGCGCATCGGCGTCGTCGACCGGGAGCGGTTTACCCTCCATCCACGCCGGCACGGGGAGGCCGGCGATCCTGCAGAACGTCGGCGCCAGGTCGACCAGGCCGACCGGCTTCGCCACCGCTGCGGAAACCGCACCGGTCGATGGCGCGGGTCGCCACACGAGCGGAAGGCGCATCAACGCATCGACGTGGTACGGGCCCTTGAACAGCAGGCCGAAGTCGCCCTGGAACTCGCCGTGGTCCGTGGTGAACACGACGTCGACGTCGTCGGCCCAGCCGCGGGTGGCGATCGCGGACATCACCCGCCCGAGCGCTTCGTCGATCAGCTCGCACTCGATCGCGTTGCGTTGGTTCACCTCGCGAACCTGATCCGCGGTCATCGAGGCCGGCACCCAGTCGTGCGGCGCCTCGTAGTTGCTCACCAACGACCCGTCGTACCACGCTCGCCAGTGCCGAGGCTTTGCGTCCAGGATCGATTCGCGCTCGGCGGCTGTCTGCGGGTAGCCGACGGGAAGGGGCACGTCGCGCCAGTCGATCCGACCGAGCTCGCTCTTCGGAGGGTCCCACGGGTGGTGCGGGTCGGGGAAGCTCATCCAACAGAACCAGTCGTCCTCGACGGGCAGCGAATCGAGCCAGGCGATCGTCCGGTCGGCCACCCAGTCCGTGTGGTACCACTCCCGCGGGATGGTGTTCTCCCACACCTGCGGTGCGCCGCTGTCGCCACCGCCCAACGCGTTCACCTCCAACGCACCGTCGAGCACGGGGTAGAACATGCCGACGGCCTCGGGGTGATGGGTCGCGAGCCAGCGGGCGTAGTGCAACATCCCCTGACCGCCGTGGGTCGCCGATTCGAAGTGCTCGAACCCCCGGTGAAGCCCGGCGAGCGGCTCGCGGGAGAAGCGGTTCTCCGCGAAGCGCAGGAACGGATCGAGGAACGGTTCGAAGTGCGGCTTGCCGATGATCGCCGTCCGGTAGCCGGCATCGTGAAGCACGGCAGCGACCGAGGGGGCATCGACGGGGAGGGGCACACCGTTCATCCACACGCCGTGCGTGCTGACGTGCTGGCCGGTGAGCATCGTCGAGCGCGACGGCATGCACACCACCGATTGCGGCTGGGCGCGCTCGTAACGGATGCCCTGCGCGGCCAACCCGTCGATGACCGGTGTGCGAGCGAGCGTGCCGCCGTTGCAGCCGATCGTGTCGTAGCGCTGCTGGTCGGTGGTGACGAAGAGGATCTTGCGGCCCATCAGTGCGCCTCCATCTGGCGTTTCAGTTCATCGAGCGCGCCGGCCGTGCCGCCACCGATGGTGAGCGCCATCGCCCGCGGATCGGCATCGGTGCTGTACACGACCAGGCACGAGCTGTCGTCGCTCTCGTTGAGGTCGTTGAGGTCGTTGAGGTCACCCAACTCGATGACGTCGATGGTGGCGCGGTGGTACTTGAACATCGGCACCGTGATCCGGTACTGGAACCGCCGCTGCACATCGTCGATGACGAGGATCTCCTCGGGCATCGGGAGCCCGGACCCCAGCACGATCACTCGATTCATCCCGTCCACCTGACACGACGTGATGCCGGGGAACCACGTGTGCAACCCAGCGGCGTCGCGCACCCGCGCCCAGACGGCGGCCGCCGAACGGTGAATGCGGATCTCGTGGCGGACCGACCCCAACGTCATCCGGTCAGTCTCCTCGCGTACGCCACCGCATGCACAATCGAACCGGTGAACGCTGTGCCCGTCCAGGCGATGTCGAACGCCGTGCCGTGATCCACCGACGTCCGCACGATCGGCAGTCCGAGCGTCACGTTGACGCCGCTCTCGAACGCGAGCAACTTCATCGGACCGTGACCCTGGTCGTGGTACATGCACACGATCGCGTCGTAGCGCCCGCGGTGCACCGCCTGGAAGAAGACCGTGTCGGCCGGGTGGGGACCCGTGGCGTCGATGCCGCGAGTCCGGGCAGCCTCGATCGCGGGGACGATGTGGTCGATGTCCTCCCGTCCGAACAGTCCGTGCTCGCCCGCATGCGGGTTCAACCCGCACACCGCGATCCGTGGCGCCGGCAGGAAGCGTCGCAACACTTCGTCGGTGAGCTGCACGACGTCGAGCACCCGATCGGTCCTCACCCGGGCGATGGCCTCGGCGAGCGAGCAGTGGGTGCTGACGTGGGTGACCGCGATCGATCCGCTCGGCGTGGCGGCCGTCAGCATCATCGTGACCTTGTCCACACCGCACAGCGACGCGATGAACTCGGTGTGCCCCACGAACGTGGGGTCCGTCCGTTGGGTCGCCTCCTTGTTCATCGGCATGGTGACGACACCGCCGACCGCGCCGCTCAGCGCGTCGATCGTCGCCCTTTCGACATAGGCGCGTGCCGCGGCACCGGATCTGGCGTCGAGTTGACCGGGTCGGTGATCCTCGGCCCGGAGCAACCCGAGGTCGACCACCGGGAACCGATCCCAGTCGACGTCGAGGCCGAGCAAGGCAGCGCCGTGGCGCAGGATCGAGGCATCACCGTACACGACGATGTCGTCGCCGAGGTCGCCCTCGCACCATCGACGGAGGACGATCTCAGGTCCGACACCGGAGGGGTCGCCCATCGTGATGGCCAGCGTGGTCACGTCACCCAGTCTCGTCGGTGAACGTCGTGTCGGTGAACGTCGTGTCGGTGAACAGCCGAACCAGCGCGTCCGGGCGACCGAAGCCTCCGGCCTTGGTCACGACCAAGGGTCCTTCCCCGAGCGCGTCCCGGCTCCATGGCATGCCCGCAGCAACGGTGCCCCCCACGACGCGAACGCCGTCGCCGAGCACTGCCGCGGCGGTCTCGCCGCCGATGAGCACGAGGGTTCGGTACGTGGTCAGAGCCAGCCTTGCCCGCGCCCGACCGGCGAGCTCCAGCGCGACCTCCGGCACGAGGTCTCCTTCCGTGTGCGGCGCTTCGAGCGTGTCGACCCCTTGGTTCACCGCCTGCAATCGTCGCACCTGCTCGCGCGACAGGTCGGTGGCACTGCCACACACCACGAGCGCGGGCAGGTGACAGTGCTCGACGGTCTGCACCCGAGGGCGCCCGGACCGAGGGCGCCCGGACCGAGCAGCGGAGTGAGCGGCGAACGCGGCGCCGACCGGCCCGGCCGGCCCCCCGACGAGCACGCTGGTCCCCGCGACGGCACGAGCTGTGGCGTGTATGGACGCCTCATCGAGCACGTCGACCGCGGCGAACCGCGAGTCGCCCTCCAACCACCGCCGCAGTTCGACGACGTCGGCCAGCAGGTCCGCCTCGGGGAGCTCGTCGGCGATCGCACCGACGGGAACGCCGTGCACCTGCACGACGCCGTCGACGCAAGTGCGGCCCATTGCCGGCCACCCGGCGACGACGAGCACCCGCCGACCGGTCCGCTCGTGACGCGCTCGCAGCTCGTGTGCCCAGTTCCCGCGGAGCGTCGAGTCGAACTTGTGCGCCGTCCATCCGGCGTCGGGCAGGGACAGGATGCGTTCGATCGCCTCGTGTGGCGCGAGGTGGCGCGACCCGAGGTCGACCACGCCGCCCGCATCAGCGAGAGAGTCACCGACCCAGCCACCGACACCGACACGGACTGCCCCGGCAGTGGCGGCGATCTCGGCCGCGACCTCGAGCGCGCCGGTCCGATCGTCCGCGCTCACCAGCCAGTGCCTCACCCGAGGGCCTTCATCGGCGCCAACGTACCCGAGACGTGATAAGTTCACGGTCTGAACTAATCATCCGGACTCGTACGACCCGGACCCCACCACACAGGGAGATCGACCGATGCGCAACCCCACCCACGATGACAAGTTCTCCTTCGGCATGTGGACCGTCGGCTGGACGGCCCGCGATCCCTTCGGCGACCCCACCCGCGCTCCGCTCGATCCCCTGGAAGCGGTCGAACGACTCGCCGGGCTCGGCGCGTGGGGCATCACGTTCCACGACGACGACCTGGTGCCGTTCGGAAGCACTCCGGCCGCTCGCGACACGATCATCGATCGCTTCAAGAAGCAGCTCGCCGACCACGGGATGGCGGTTCCGATGATCACCACGAACCTGTTCACCCATCCGGTGTTCAAGGACGGCGGCTTCACCAGCAACGACCGCGGCGTCCGTCGCTACGCGCTGCGCAAGGTGCTCCGCAACCTCGAACTGGCCGCCGACCTCGGCGCACGCACGTTCGTGCTCTGGGGCGGGCGCGAAGGTGCGGAGTACGACCAGGCCAAGGACGTGCAGGCCGCGCTCGACCGCTACGCGGAGGCCATGAACCTGCTCACCGAGTTCGTGATCGAACGGGGGTACAACATCCGGTTCGCGATCGAGCCGAAGCCGAACGAACCGCGCGGCGACATCCTGCTGCCGACCATCGGTCATGCGATCTCGTTCATCTCCCGGCTCGACCATCCCGAACTGGTCGGTGTGAACCCCGAAGTCGGACACGAGCAGATGGCCGGCATGAACTTCGCCTCGGGGATCGCGCAGGCCATGTGGCAGGAGAAGCTGTTCCACATCGATCTCAACGGACAGCGCGGCATCAAGTACGACCAGGACCTCGTGTTCGGTCACGGCGACCTGATCAACGCGTTCAGCCTCGTCGACCTGCTCGAGTTCGGCGGAGTGTCCGGCGCCCCGGCCTACGAGGGTCCGCGCCACTTCGACTTCAAACCGTCGCGCACCGAGGACTACACGGGCGTGTGGCAGGCCGCGGCGGCGAACATGCGCATGTACCTCCTCCTCAAGGAGCGGGCCGCTGCGTTCCGCGCCGACCCCGAGGTGCACGAGGCGCTCGACGTGGCGCGGGTTGCCGAACTGCGCATCCCAACGCTTGCGACCGGCGAGACCGCGGCGTCGCTGATGGCCGATGCGAGCACGTTCGAAGGGTTCGACGTCGACGCAGCGGGGGCACGCGGCTACGGCTTCGTCCGGCTGAACCAGTTGGCGATCGAGCATCTTCTCGGGGCCCGCTGACACATGGTGCTGGTTGCAGGCGTTGATTCGTCGACGCAGTCGTGCAAGGTGGTCATACGCGACGCGGACACCGGCGCGCTCGTGCGGTCGGGCGTCGCCCGTCATCCCGATGGCACCGAGGTGCACCCGCGTCACTGGGAGCGGGCCTTCCACGAGGCGGTCGACGCCGCGGGCGGGCTGGCCGACGTGGAAGCACTTGCCATCGCAGGCCAGCAGCACGGCATGGTCTGCCTCGACGACGACGGTGAGGTGGTGCGACCGGCCCTGCTGTGGAACGACACCCGGTGCGCCACCGCCGCCGCCGACCTGGTCGCGGAGCTCGGCGCGACAGCCTGGGTCGACGCGGTCGGTTCCGTACCGGTTGCCGCGTTCACGGTCACCAAGTTGCGGTGGCTCGCGGAGCACGAGCCCGACCATGCGGCGCGCACCGCTGCCGTCTGCCTCCCCCACGACTGGCTCACGTGGCGGCTACGCGGAACAGGTCGGCTCGACGATCTGATCACCGATCGCTCGGACGCCTCGGGCACCGGCTACTTCGACTCGGTTGCCAACGAGTACCGGCGCGACCTGCTCCAGCGCGCGCTAGGTCACGACGCGATACTCCCCACCGTGCTCGGCCCGCGCGATCGCGTGTCCGCCGGACACCTGGTGATCGGTCCAGGTGCGGGCGACAACGCTGCGGCTGCGCTCGGGGTACAGGCCGACGACGACGTCGTCGTGTCGCTCGGCACCTCCGGCACTGCGTTCACGCGCAGCACGCAGCCACCCCGAGACCCCACCGGCGCGGTCGCCGGCTTCGCGGATCTCACCGGCATGTTCCTGCCGCTCGTGTGCACGCTCAATGCCGCCCGTGTCCTCGACGCGATCGCCGCCCTGCTGGGCGTCGACCACGGCGGGCTCAGTGAGCTGGCGCTGGCGGGCATGCCCGGTGCCGATGGTCTGATGCTCGTGCCGTACCTCGCCGGCGAACGGACGCCGAACCTTCCGCTCGCGACGGGTGGTCTGCTCGGGCTCACCACCGACAACTCCACACGCGAGAACCTCGCCAGGGCCGCGGTCGAAGGCATGCTGTCCGGATTGGCCGATGCCGTCGACGCGCTTGTCGACCAGGGCAAGCGCGTCGAACGGATCCGGCTGATCGGTGGCGCAGCAGGTTCGCCCGCGGTGAGGGCCATCGCCCCGCAGGTGTTCGGCGTTCCAGTCGTCGTCCCGCCCGCGGGCGAGTACGTGGCCGATGGTGCGGCTCGGCAGGCGGCATGGGTGCTGGCGGGAGACGAGCGGCCGGTGGCGTGGCGGCCTGCCGACGGCACACAGGAGTTCAGCGGGACGGCGACGGTGGGGCTTCGCGAGCGCTACCACGAGGCCGCGACGCGCCGGTTGGATCGGGCCGGGTGACCGAGCATCGCGTCCCCGCCCGACAGGCAGGGGTTCGCAGCCACAACGTCGCCCTCGTCCTGTGGTCGGTCGTCCGGGCCACGGGGTCGCGAGCCGACGTCGCGGCCCGCACCGGCCTCACCAAGGCTGCGGTGTCGAGCATGGTCGACGAGCTCATCGAACGAAGGCTGCTCGTCGAGGATTCGCCGATGAGCAACGGCCGCGGCCGGCCGTCCAAGCTGCTCCGGCTCCACCCGATGGCGCCCGTCGCGATCGGTGTGGAGCTGAACGTCGACTACGTCGCTGCCGTTCGCACCGACCTCGCCGGCCGCGAGTTGGCGACCCATCGCATCGAGCTCGACGACCGGCGCCTCGCTCGAGCCGACCTGATCCGCTACTTGGTGGTCGCGTGGCGGGCGGTCCGGCCGGCCGCACCGGTGACGGTTCTGGGCACCGGGGTCGCACTCCCTGGCATCGTCGGTCGGGACGGCACCGTGTGGCGCGCTCCGAACCTGCCTTCGCTGTCGGGTGTGAACGTCGCGAACTCGGTTGCGACGGCCCTGCGCATCCCGAAGCGGTCCGTCATCGTCGACAACGAGGCGAACCTCGCCGCGCTCGCCGAGCTCCATGCACCCGACGCCGAACGCGACTTCGTCTACGTGTCGGGCGAGATCGGCGTCGGCGCGGGCATCGTCATCGGCGGCGAGCTGTTCCGGGGCGCGGCCGGGTTGGCCGGTGAGCTCGGGCATGTGTCCATCGCCGCCGAAGGCAGAACCTGCGGATGCGGTGGATGCGGTTGTGTCGAGCAGTACGCGGGGCAGGACGCGCTGCTCGCCGCGTCGGGGTGCCCGACGGTGGAGGCACTGGTCGAGGCGGTCCGTGCCGGCCGACCCGCCGCCACGCGCACCCTGGCGCACGCCGGCGCCGCGTTGGGCACCGCGCTCGCCGGCATGCTCAACATCGTGGACGTGCCCACGGTCGTGCTCGGTGGGGTGTACGCCCGGGTGTTCGAGGCGATCGGGCCGGCGGTCGAGGCCGAACTGCAGCGCAGGGTGCTCGCAGCCGACGCCCGACGGCCCACGGTGCGGGCATCGCGCACCGGCGCGGACGCCGCCGTACAGGGCGCCGCCGCATCCGTCGTGCAGCGCGGCCTCGCGGTCGGCAGCATGCTCTTCTGATCCGGTTCTCGTTGCGCTTGTGATGTCGGATCGGGTTGCGCGCACCGGTCGCCACTAGTCTCGGGTCCCATGGTCGGTCCCGACGTCATCCCCGACGTCATCCCCGACGTCATCCGCGGTGCAGTTGATGCGGCACCGCCGAGCACCGACGCCCCCACCGGCGGCCGCATGCTCAGGATCGGCGGGAACACGTACCCGGTGCTGCTGCCGAAGCTGCGCGATCCACGGTTGCACGTGGCTGCCGTCGTGGTCACGCTCCACGTGCTGGGCCAGGTCGGCCTGCACTTCCAGGTCAGCGTGCCCCAGATCCTCACGGCGATCCTCACGTGCGCGGTCATCAGCGTGGTGCTGACGTTCCGCTCGACCCGAGTGTTCGTGTGGCCGGCGAGCGCGATGCTCACGGGCAGCGGCGTGGCGCTCATCCTCCGGGTGCCGGGCACGCCGCGGAACGGCCACTGGAGCTTCCACGCCTGGTACCTGTTCGCTGGCATCGCGGCGCTCTCGCTCCTCACGAAGTACGTGATCCGGTACCGCGGGTCGCACCTGTTCAATCCGTCGAACCTCGGCCTCGTGGTCGCGTTCTTGGCGCTCGGCAGCACGCGAGCCGAGCCGCTCGACTTCTGGTGGGCTCCGCTGAACGCGTGGATGGCCACCGCGTATGCAGTCATCCTGATCGGTGGGCTGCTGATCACGCGCCGCCTCCGCCTCCTCGCGGTCGCGATGACGTTCTGGATCGCGCTCGCCGGCGGCCTCGGGCTGCTCGCCGCATCCGGGCACTGCATGACGGCGCGCTGGGCGTTCGCGCCCGTCTGCGGCTTCGATTTCTGGCGGTCGATCGTCACCTCCCCGGAGCTGTTGATCTTCCTCTTCTTCATGATCACCGACCCCAAGACAGTGCCGGCCGGGCGCGTCGGCCGCGTGCTCTTCGGCCAGCTGGTCGCCGCGGTCTCCGTCCTCCTGATCGCGCCCCAGACGACGGAGTTCGCGACGAAGGTCGCGCTGCTCGGCGGGCTCGTGCTGGTGTGCGCGATCAGGCCGCTGCTGGACCGTGTGGTGCCCGCCCCGGGATCTCCCGACGACAGGGTCGGTCGATGGACGTCCGGTTCCGTGGCCCGCATCGGCCTGATCAGCCTCCTGGTCATCGCCGTCGGCGGCGGCGTGGTCGTCGCAGGGAGCCCGGCTCGTGGAGTCGTCGCCCCGGGCGCCGAGGACGTGCTCGGCCGCCTGCCGCAGAACATCGACCCGGCCACGCTGCCGAGGATCTCGCTCGAGCAGGGCGTGGTCGATTGGAACCACGAGATCGTCGGGGCAGGCGCGCAGGCGATCGTCCTCACGCTCGCGGAGAACCTCGAACTCGAGAACCAGGCGTTGCTGCGACGCGACCCGACGCTGCTCGCTGCGGTCGATCACGGCGACCGGCTGCAGGCGATGCAGGGCAGGCTGA
>JAYVMH010000361.1:0-5013 GCA_043759015.1 Actinomycetota bacterium | reverse complement strand
GACGGCGCTTGTAGGCGAGCACGAGTGCGTCGGCGAGCACCTGCAACAAGGCGTCGACCGAGATGTTCTTCTCGTTCGCCAACATCTTGATCGCTTCGGACATGTCGAGGCTGCTCATCCCGTCGTCTCCTTCTTGAGCGCTGGCTGCTTCTTCGGGGTCGTGCTCGGCTTGGGGGTGGGCCCCCATGCGAACACGGTCTTGGCACGGTCGATCTGGTGGTACGGCACGACGCGCTCGGTGAAGGTGCCGTCGGCCGACAGAACCTCCAGCCGGACGGTGCACTCCGTTTCGCTCGCCCCGACCAACGTGCCGTGGACCCGGCGGGCGTCGCTGGTGGTGTCGCGAAGACGGATGTTCACCGTCTTGCCGATCTCACGCTGGAAGTGCGCGGGCACGCGGAGCTGGCGTTCCAGGCCGGGGCTGGTGACCTCGAGCGTGTAGTGGCCGGGCACGGGATCCTCGTGGTCGAGCTCGCGAGAGATCAGCCGTGTGGCGAGTGCGATGGCCTCGAGGTTGACCCCACCCTCGCTGGCGGGTGGCGTGTCGATGGTGACCCGCAACGTGCCACCGCGGAACTCGAGGTCGTAGAGGTCGAGCTGCAGGTCGGAGATGATGGGGCTGACGAGTGCACGGACGCGCTGCAAGGTGCCGTTGTCGGTCATGTTCACCATCCTCTCCTCGTGTCCCGGAGCCCGGGCCCGGGCTCCATCAGTGAAGAAGGCGTGGGCCCAGTGGAGCCCACGCCTTCGGTTCGCTGAACTTCAAAGACCGGACCAGCATAGCGGGCGGCCGGTAGTGTTCGACCGGCAGTCCGCCGCGATCCCCCTGCAAAGCGCAGCAAACCCGAGCAAAGAGGTGCCCATCGTGCTCCGAATGTCGACGTTGTTCCTCCGCACCCTGCGTGAGGACCCCGCCGATGCCGAGGTGGCGAGCCATCGTCTGCTCGTGCGTGCCGGGTACATCCGCCGAGCCGCACCAGGGGCGTTCACGTGGCTGCCGCTCGGATGGATCACGTTCCGCAACGTGGAACGCGTCATCCGCGAGGAGATGGATCGCGCCGGCTTCCAGGAGGTCCACTTCCCGGCGCTGCTGCCCCGCGAGCCCTACGAGGCCACCGGCCGGTGGACGGACTACGGCGACAACCTGTTCCGCCTGAAGGACCGCCGCGGCGCCGACATGCTGCTGGCCCCCACGCACGAGGAGATGTTCACGCTGCTGGTGAAGGACCTGTACAGCAGCTACAAAGACCTCCCACTCGTGATCTACCAGATCCAGAACAAGTACCGCGACGAGGCCCGCCCACGAGCCGGCCTGCTCCGCGGGCGCGAGTTCACGATGAAGGACAGCTACTCCTTCGACGTCGACGACGCCGGTCTGGAAGCCAGCTACCAGACGCACCGCGTCGCGTACCAGCGCACGTTCGAGCGTCTGGGTCTGCCCTACGTCATCGTCTCGGCGATGAGCGGCGCGATGGGCGGTTCGGCCAGCGAGGAGTTCCTCGCCCCGATGGCCGTCGGCGAGGACACCTACGTCCGCTGCACCGCGTGCGACTATGCAGCGAACACCGAGGCGGTACAGGTGTCGCCCTCCTCGCCGCTGCCCCTCGACCTCAGCCCGGCCGCGCAGGTCGTGGACACTCCCGACACGCCCACGATCCAGACGCTCGTGGACCTGTTCAACGCCCGGGCGGATCTCCAACGGGCGGACCGGCCGTGGACCGCCGCCGACACCTTGAAGAACCTGGTCGTGAAGCTGAAGCACCCCGACGGCACGGTCACACCGTTGGCGATCGGTGTACCCGGCGACCGCGAGGTGGACATGAAGCGCCTCGAGGCGCAGGTGTCCCCCGCCGAGATCGAACCGTTCAGCGAGGACGACTTCGCCGGGAACCAGCACCTGGCGAAGGGCTACATCGGCCCGGGAGCCCTCGGCGAGGGCAAGCCCGCCGGCATTCGCTTTCTGCTCGACCCGCGCATCGTGGCCGGCACGGCATGGATCACGGGCGCGGACCGCCCGGGCAAGCACGTGATGCACCTCGTGGCCGGGCGCGACTTCACCGCCGACGGCACCATCGAGGCCGCGGAGGTGCACGGCGGCGATCCCTGCCCCCGCTGCGGCAGTCCCCTCGAGATCGCACGCGGCATCGAGATCGGGCACATCTTCCAGCTCGGGCGCAAGTACGCCGAGGCACTCGGGCTCACCGTGCTGGACGAGAACGGCAAGACCCGCACGGTGACGATGGGTTCCTACGGCATCGGCGTCTCGCGGGCGCTCGCAGCCGTCGCCGAGTTGAACTGCGACGACAAGGGCCTGATCTGGCCACGCGAGGTCGCGCCGGCCGATGTGCACATCGTCGCCACCGGCAAGGCGACCGATCCGCAACTTCCCGCGGCCGAGGCACTCGCTGCCGAATGCGAGGCGGCGGGTCTGCGCGTGCTGTTCGACGACCGCGTGGGCGTGTCGCCAGGAGTGAAGTTCAACGACGCGGAGCTGCTCGGGATGCCGACGATCGTCGTGGTGGGCCGAGGGCTCGTCGCCGGCGTCGTCGAGGTGAAGGATCGGCGAACCGGTGAGCGGGCCGATGTACCCCTCGCCGACGTGGTCGCCGAACTTAGGTCCAGGTGACATTGGTCCCTGGCACACAGCGCGTCGGCACGGTGGGATGACCACATGAAGCTGCTCCTCATCGAATCGACGCCCGGGAACGCCGCCGCCATCGAGTCGGACCTCGTGGCCGAGGGTCACGAGGTGGTGACGTGCACCGACGAGCTGGGTGGCCCGTGCAGCGGCGCGATTCACCACCACGACTGCCCGATGGAGCAGCACATCGACATGGCGATCGTCACCCGCGAAGCCGGCAGCCCGCGCACGCTGGCCGAGATGGGCTCGGTGTGCGCGACCCGTCACCGCGTGCCGCTCGTGGAGGTCGACCCGGCCGAGGTGGCCGACGATCTGCCGAGCGTCGCGGTCGCGACCGCCCTCGCCACCAGGCGCATCGAGGCCGCATACGCGACTGCCATCCGCCACGAGCTCGGCCATGTCGCCGCGATCGTGGACGTCCGGCGCCAACCGCATCTGATCCATGTCACGGTGCAGGTGCCGGCGAGCGACGGCACCGCCTCCAAGCTGTCGCACATCGCCGACCGCGCACGGCACGCGGTCCGGGAACACGATCCGTTCGTCACCGGGATCGACATCGCGGTCGTGACCTACCCGGACCCGGTCGACTGACCCGGTCCTCGGGATTCAAATGAAGCGGCAGAGCCCCTGGTCGATGACCGAGCGATCGCCCACGGACGTGACGAACACCGCCTCACCGGCACCGCAGCGCCACATGCGCACGGTCAACGCGTCGCCCGGCATCACCGGTGACGAGAATCGGCCCTCGATGTGCTGGAACCGAGCAACGTCGTTGTCGCAGAACTCGCCCAACAATGCGCGGCCGGTGAACCCGTAGCTGCACAGACCGTGAAGGATCGGGCGATCGAAGCCACCCATCGCCGCGAAGGACGGATCCGTGTGCAGCGGGTTCCGGTCGCCCGAGAGGCGGTACACGAAGGCTTGGTCGGGACTGGTCGGTAGCGTGACCTCGTGGTCGGGCGCTCGATCAGGTGGCTCGTTCTGGGGGCCCGACGGACCACGTTCGCCACCCCAGCCGCCTTCGCCGCGGATGAACACCGAGCTGCGGGTGTTCCACAGCGGTTCGCCGTCGGCGAGCTTCACTTCGTTCTCCATCACGACGACGGCGGCCTTGCCCTTGTCGTACATCGCAACGACCCGATCCTGCGTCGTCGCCTCCGCCTCGACCGGAATCGGCCGGTGGAGGGTGATCGCCTGCGACCCGTGCACCAGCAGCGCCGGGTTGAACGAACCGATGGTGGCCATCGCGCTGGCGCCGTGCGACGCTCGGCCCGAACCAGCAACGACCGCGAACGTCGGGAACACGACCTGCCCCACGCCGTTGGTGTTCTCGGTCGTGAACGCGAGATCGGCCTGGCCCGCGCCGATGCCGACGGCGTACAGCAACGCATCCTTGGACCCCCACGACATCGTGCGGACATCGCCGACGTTGCCGACCGATTCGGGATTCAACGGCATCTCAGTTCCCCTTCGGTTGCGGCCAGCCGCCGGGCTCGCCGTTCATTCCACTGTTCCGACGAGCCTTGGCGAGCAGGTCGGCGACGATCGGACCGAGCACGGTGGGGTCCTCCACCGGCTGCGTCCGTGGGCCACGAACCCAACCCTCGGCGACGGCGAGCACCTGCCCACTCGCCTCGAAGACGCAACCCGACACACCGGCCGATTCCTCCGATGCCAACCACGTGACGATCGGTGCGATCCAGCGCGGCGAACGCGCTTCGCGCTCGGCATCCGTCTCCGGTGCCGGCCCCAGCCCTTCGGTCATGCGGGTGAGCGCCACCGGGCCGACGGCGTTCACCGTCACGCCATAGCGACTGAGCTCGAGTGCCGCGATGTTCGTGAACGCGGCGATGCCGGCCTTGGCCGCGCCGTAGTTCGTCTGACCGGGGTTGCCGTAGATGCCGCTGACCGAGGTGGTGTTGATGATCCTGCCCGACACGGGCTTGCCCGCCTTGCTCTGCTCGCGCCAGTACGCCGCGGCCCAGCGGCTCGGCGCGAACGTGCCTTTGAGGTGCACGTCGATGACGGCGTCCCACTCCTCCTCGGTCATGTTGACCAGGACGCGGTCGCGCAGGATGCCTGCGTTGTTGACCACGACGTGGAGGTCGCCGAACGTCTCGATGGCGCTGTTGACGAGGCGCTGCGCGCCCTCCCACGACGACACGCTGTCGCCGTTGGCGATGGCCTCGCCGCCCATTCCCTTGATCTCCTCGACGACCTGCTGGGCGGGAGAGAGGTCGGCGCCGGTGCCGTCGGCGTTGCCGCCGAGGTCATTGACGACGACCTTGGCGCCGTGCGCCGCCAGGCTCAATGCGTGCTCGCGGCCGATCCCCCGGCCGGCGCCGGTGACGATCGCCACACGGCCTTCACAC
>JAYVMH010000360.1:0-11077 GCA_043759015.1 Actinomycetota bacterium | reverse complement strand
CGGCACACCGTTCGGCCGCATCGACTGGTCGACGCTCGGACGACTCGACTTCGAGCCGCCCGACACCCCGACGTTCCGGTGCCTCGCGCTCGCCTACGAGGCGGGCCGCGCCGGTGGCGTCGCCCCGGCGTGGTTGAGTGCCGCCAACGAAGTGGCCGTGGAGGCGTTCCTGCAGGGTCGCCTGCGGTGGGCGCAGATCGCCGAGGTGTGCGATGCCGCGCTTCAGCGTTTCGAGCCCGGTGCCGATCACACGGTCGACGACATCATCGCCGCCGACGCACGCGCCCGCGTCGTCGCCCAGGAGGTCCTCCCCGCATGAGCAACGAGACTCGGTTCGACCGGCTCGCCAACGAAGTCGGGTCCGGAGGCACGCAGCGCGACCCCGACGCGGCGCCGACCCGCAGGGCAGCGATCGGCGGCGCGCTCGCGTGGATCGGTCTCTTCGCCGTGCTGTGGGTGTACAGCCCCTGGTTCGTGGTGTTCGCCGTGGGCCTCGCGCTCTCGATCGTGCTGCACGAGTTCGGTCACTTCTGGACCGCTCGCCGCAGCGGGATGAGGGCCACTCAGTTCTTCCTCGGTTTCGGCCCGCGCATCTGGAGCTTCCATCGCGGCGAGGTCGAGTACGGCGTTCGTGCCATCCCGCTCGGCGGGTTCGTGAAGATCATCGGCATGACCAACATGGACGAGGTCGCGCCGCAGGACGAGTCGTCCACCTACCGGCAGGGCTCGTATCCGCGACGGATGTGGGTCATCACCGCCGGCTCGGTGATGCACCTGATCATCGCCATCGTCGCCATCGTCGGCGTGTACGCATTTGCGGGTCGGGTGCAGGAAGCGGGTCGGGTGACGATCTACAGCGTGTCGGCCGACTCTCCTGCGGCAGTCGCAGGGTTGAAGGCACACGACGTCGTCGTCAGCATCGACGCCGTGGCGATGCCGAGCTCGGCGAAGTTCCGCGCC
This sequence comes from Actinomycetota bacterium, assembly GCA_043759015.1. Lineage (GTDB taxonomy): Bacteria > Actinomycetota > Acidimicrobiia > Acidimicrobiales > Ilumatobacteraceae > UBA668. Next base: position 10,117 of record JAYVMH010000360.1, on the reverse strand, counting down.
ACCCTTTCTTCCACGGCGCCCGGCACGTCCGTCTCGCTGGCGGTGCTCCGCGACGGCCAGCCGCTCACCCTGGCCGCGACGCTCGTTCTGTCGCCGGCAGCGAAGCAGGGCGAGCAACGTGGTTTCCTCGGTGTCACGAGCGACTCCCAAGAACGTGTCGACGTGTCGTTGGTGGACGCGGTGACCACGGGCCCGCGCGACCTCGTTACTGGTGTGGGTCAGGCGGTCGTGGGCATCGCCAAGGTGATCAATCCGCTCAACGTGTTCGGTCACCTCACGGGGACGAACACCGATGCAACGTCCAGGCCCGGCACGATCGTGGGCGCGACACGTGTGAGCAAGAACGTCGGTCAGCACGATGGCTGGGCCGGCATGCTCTCGCTGCTCGCCGCGGTCAACGTGTCGGTCGGGGTGTTCAACATGTTCCCGCTGCTGCCACTCGACGGCGGGCACGCCGCGATCGCGACATACGAGCGCCTGCGTTCGCGCAAGAACCGCCGTTACTTCGCCGATGTGAGCAAGCTGATGCCGGTAGCGGCGATGTGCATCATGCTCATCGCGTTCATGTTCCTCACCGGCCTGTACCTGGACATCGCGAAGCCCTAGGCGCCTGGCACACTGGAATGGTGAGCTTCGAGCGACGCCAGACACGCCAGATCCACGTCGGCAAGGTGCCCGTGGGTGGGGGAGCCCCCATCACGGTGCAGTCGATGACCATCACCAAGACCGCCGACGTCGAGGGAACGTTGCAGCAGATCTACGCGCTCGCGGCAGCAGGATGCGACATCGTGCGATGCACGTGCAACGAGACCGAAGCGGCCGAGGGACTCGCCCAGATCGTGCCGCGATCGCCCATCCCGGTCATCGCCGACATCCATCATCAGTACAAGATGGCACTCGCCGCGATGGAAGCCGGCGTGCATGGCCTGCGGCTGAACCCGGGCAACATCCGCCGTCCGGAGCACATCAAGGCGGTCGCCGCCGAGGCCAAGGATCGCAACCTGCCGATCCGCATCGGTGTCAACGGAGGCTCGTTGGATCCCGCCTTGTACGACAAGCACGGCGGGTTGACCGCCGAAGCAATGGTCGAGAGCGCGTTGCAGGAGATCGCGTTCTTCGAAGAGGTCGACTTCCACGACTACAAGATCAGCGTCAAGGCCAGCAATGTGCCGCTGATGGTCGAGGCGTATCGCCAGCTCAGCGAGGTCACCGCAGCGCCCCTGCACCTCGGTGTCACCGAGGCCGGCCCACCCCCGGCGGGGCTCGTCAAGGCCACCGCCGGCATCGCCGCCCTGTTGTTGGAGGGCATCGGCGACACCATCCGCTACAGCCTCACCGCCGACCCTGTCGAAGAAGCGCGCGCCGGTCGGCAGTTGCTCGAGGCCCTTGGGCTCCGCGAGCGCAAGAACGTGGACCTCATCGCCTGCCCGTCGTGCGGGCGGGCGGAGATCGACGTCATCGATGTCGCCAACCGCGCGATGCAGGCGTTCGGCGACCGCAAGATCCCGCTCCAGGTTGCCGTGATGGGTTGCGTGGTCAACGGACCGGGCGAGGCCCGCGAGGCCGACCTCGGGATCGCCGCCGGCAACAAGCGCGGTCACCTGTTCGTCAAGGGTCGCAACGTGGCGGTGGTGAAGGAAGAGGACATGGTGGAGGCGTTGGTGGAGTGGGCCGAGTTCATCCACGAGCACGGCACCGAGGCCGCCATCGCCCGCGCAGACACCACGCTGGCAGAGCGCGAGGCGGCCAAGGATCGCGGCAAGTTGCTCGACGACAAGGGCCTCGATGCGAACCATGCCACCGAGCGGATCGTCGAGATCCGTCGCACCGTCAGCGGCGGGTGATGGCGTACGACTCCCCTCTGTTCGAGTTCGACCCGTCGCAGGACGCGGTGATCAATCCGAGCATCCATCCACCTCGCCCCGGCTTCCCGCGGCACGCAGTGATGTGCTGGTTCGGCAACGTGGTGCGCGAGCGCACCGCAGGTCTGCAGCCGGTGCACCACGTGCCGTTCGAACACGGCGACCATCCGATCTGCGTCGTGAACCATCGTGGCGTCGCCGTGGCACTCGTCAGCCCCGGCGTCGGTGCACCCGCGGCGGTCACCTCGTTGGAGATCGTGATCTCGCTCGGGGCCACGCACATCATCGGCTGCGGGGGAGCGGGGATCGTTCGTCCGGGGTTCGATGTCGGCCACGTCATCGTCCCCACAGGAGCCGTGCGCGACGAAGGCACGAGCTATCACTATGCGGCGCCCGAGACGGAGGTCGCGCCGCACCCGCGTGCGTTGGCGGCGATCGACGACACGCTGACCGAGGCAGGTGTTCCGCATGATCGCGGCCTCACCTGGACCACCGATGCGTTCTTTCGCGAGACGCCGGCGAAGGTGGCGCGGCGCCGCGAGCAGGGCTGCATCTCGGTGGAGATGGAGGCGTCCGCGATGTTCGCCTGTGCGACGTTCCGCGGCGCCGTGTACGGCCAGTTGCTCTACGCCGGCGACGACGTGAGCGCGGACGAATGGGACCACCGCCACTGGGAGCAGCAGACCGGCGCCCGCGACCGCCTGCTGGACCTGGCGCTCGACGCGGTCATTCGGTTGTAACCGGCAGCAGCAGCCGCACCAAGGCCCCGCCGCCGGGTGCGTCCGAGATCTCTAGACGACCGCCGACACGATCGAGCGTCTCGGCGACGATGGCCAGGCCCTGGCCGGTGCCGCGCACGTGGCTCGAGCCGACCACGCGCACGCCCGGACGCAGGATGACGTCGCGCACGGCCTCGGTCACCCCCGGGCCGCTGTCGCGCACCTCGAGCGTGCCCCACGCGTCGATCGTCTGCGCGCTGATCGCGACCCGCGACCCTCGTGGCGAGTACTTGATCGCGTTCTCCACGACGTTGGAGATCGCATCTTCGAGCGCCGCCCGCTCCGCCTCCACCCGGACCGCTCGGGGAGCGTCCAGGTGCATCTCCACCCGTCCCCAATCGGCGAGGGGGCGGAGTCGGTCGACCGCGGCCGCGGCGACGGCGCAGAGGTCGACAACTGTGGCATCCGGACGGGTGTGACGCAGGCGGGAGAGCTGCTCGGCGAGGCGGTCGAGACGATCGAGCTGCCGTTCGACGACGGCCAGCGAGGGTTCATCGACCTGCTCGGCGACACTGTCGATCCGCAGCCGGATCGTCGTCAACGGCGTGCGCAACTCGTGCGAGAGGCGACGTAGATCGAGCTGTAGCTCGTCGCGACGCGCCGCCTCGGCGCGAACGCGTTCACCGACCAGATCGATGGCCGATCCGAGGACCGCGACTTCGGTGATCCGGCTCTGCGGTGGTGGTTCGTTGGAACCCGTGAGCACGAGCGATCTGGCCTGCTCCGTCAGGCTGGCGAGCGGTCGGGTGATTCGCCCTGCCAACCACCAGCCCATCGCCGCCGCCAGCAGCGCGAGCAGACCGGCCGCGATCGGGTCGAGGCCGAAGAGCCGCCGCCAGCCCTGGCGCTGCGGTGCGGTTTCTGCCACGACGACGACACCGATCAGCTCGCCGTTGGTGACCAAGGGCTGCAGTCCGACGACGGACGACCGCACCGTGACACCGTCGGAGCTGGCGCTGACGTCGAGCGTGTCGATGGTACGGGTGATCGCTGCTTCGATCGCCCGATCGGCGGACAGGCGCGCCCCGAGGAGGTGACGACCCTGACCGTCGGTCAGCTCGACCTGACGGGTGCCCGACACGGTGAGGAGCTCTTCGACCGATCGGTTGGCGGCGAGGCGGGGTGCCACCTGTTCGGCCAGCACCTCGGCATCGCGAGCCGCGCCGATCGCCGCCTCGGTCTTGCGCAGGTCGTCGTTGCGGCGGGCGAGGACCATCGTGCCGCCGAGCACCAGGACGAGGGCCAGTGCCGACTGCCCGATCGCAAGCTGCCAGCGCAGCCGCCTCGTCCGCGTCGTGGTCGCCCTCATCGCCGTAGCCGGTAGCCGGAGCCATGGACGGTCTCGATGTATCCGGCTCCATCCGTGGGGGCTCCGAGCTTGGACCTCAGCGACGAGACATGCGTGTCGATGGTTCGCTGGACGAGCGCGAGGGGTGAGTCCCAGACCTCGTGGGCGATCGTCGACCGGCGCACGAGGGCACCGGCATGCTGAGCAAGGAGAACGAGCAGAGCGATCTCCTTGCCGGTGAGCTCGATGGCGACGCCATCGCGGCGAACTTCGAAGGCATCCAGGTTGATGTCGAGATCGGCGCAGTGCACGATCGCTCGCGGCGTGGAACCTGACCGACGGAGCACAGCCCGGCAGCGGGCGATCAGCTCACGGGTGGAGAACGGTTTGGCCAGATAGTCGTCGGCGCCCAGTTCGAGTGCGAGCACCCGATCGACCTCCTCGCCGCGCGCCGAGATCACGATGAGCGGCGCCTTGCCGGCAATGGCCGCGCACATCGTCAAACCGTCACCGTCGGGCAACCCGAGGTCGAGCAGCACCAACTCGGCCTCGTCGACCTTGGCGACGGCCTCGGCCAGCGTTGTCACCCACACGCAGCTGAAGCCGTGGCGCTGCAGGGCAGCAACCACGGCTTCAGCCAACTCGGCTTCATCATCGACTACGAGGATTGGCCGCATCACGAACTCACCGTGCCTTCTCTATCACCGTGGAACGTGTGGCGGGTCGCGGCCGACCCTGTCGTCTCTGAGACGTTTCCTAGCGACGCGTGAAGTAGGCGGAGAAGTGGTCGTGACGCAGCGTGCGCCACAGGGTCCTCGCCGCCAGCCGCGTCATGCCGGTCTCCTCGATGCGGTAGCGCGTGGAGCGAACGGTCGTGCCCGTCTTGACGACGCCGAGGCCGGTGACGCCCTTGCCGGTGATGAGCGTGAGCCGCGTGTCCGCTTGCGCTTGTGTGTGGAACGTGCCAGCGACCACCGTGTACGTGGTGACGGCGGGGGCCTTGGTGGTGGCGGGTGCAGCGCCCGCGACGGCGGGTGCCGCGAGCAGGCCCATGCCGAGTGTGCCGGCCAGGATCAGCTTCCGGGTGGAGGTGAACAGCTTCATGAAGTTCTCCGTTTCTGAGTAGGGGTTGGAGAACTGCATGATGCGCCCACCGATCTCAGAGACTTCTCAGATCGCCCTCCGGAGTCGTCAGAACTCCCTCACGTTGCGGCAACGGCGAACACGGTGCCCGGTCCCTGCAGCGACATCGATTCTCCCGAGGCCAGGTACACGGCATCGCCCTGTCGAATCGGGCCGGCGCTTCCGTCGGTGCAGAGCAGCAGCTCGCGGTCGTGTGCGACGTGGCGGATCGGCTCGCCGAGTTGGATCCGGGTGACGATGAAGGGCGCGTGCGGGGTGGGATAGCGCCATTGCCCGGGGCTCTCCTCCAAGGCGCGCACGACAGGATCGTCGATCGCCTCGTAGTGCAGCACGCGCAACAGCTCGTCGACGTCGACGTGCTTGGAGGTGAGCCCGCCGCGCACGACGTTGTCGCTCGCCCCCATGACCTCCACCCCGACGCCGTGCAAGTACGCGTGCAGGTTTCCGGGAGGCAGGTAGATCGCATCACCCGGCCCCAGCAGCACACGGTTCAAGAACAACGTCACCGCGACGCTCGGATCACCGGGGTAGGTGGCGTCGAGATCTGTGACGAGCTCGGCCTGCGGACTGCGATGGCCGTTGCAGGCGCGTACGAGGGGCTCGGACGCGATGGTGCCGCGGTAGATCCCCGCAACAGTGGCCGCCAATCCGTCCGAGAGCAGCGTCGCGGCGACGTCGTGCGCACCGAGTGAGCGCAGCAGTGCAGCGGTGTCGGCGACCCGGCGGAAGCCGCACAGCGCGTCGAACGGGGTGAGCGCGCAGAGCAGCTCCGGCTTCGCGTTCATGTCGCGGTAGATGCGCCGCGGGTCGTCGATCGGGATGCCGGCAGTGTTCTCCCGCCGGAACCCCGCCACCGCGGTGTCGGTGGACGGGTGGGTCTGGAGCGAGAGCGGTGCCGCGGCGGCAAGGATCTTCATCAGGTACGGCAGCTCGCCCGACAGGTCGCGCAGCGGTGTGTCGTCCTCGAGCACGGCGGGGCCGCCGGGGTGCGTACCCAGCCACCACTCCGCCCACGGGCGGCCGTCGGGTTCGATGCCGAGGATCCGTGGAATCGAGCGCGCGTCGCCCCACGGGTAGTGCTGGGCGACGCCTCGGACGCGATGCATCGTCAGAACAGCTTCAGTTCGTCGGGCTTCATGCCGCGCAACTCGTCGTAGTCCACTTCCACCACGCGGAACCCTCGTGCCTCGGCGAGCACGCGAGCCTGTGGTTTCACGCTCTGGGCGACGAACATCCCGCGGACGACGCCGAGCGACGAGTCGAGGTGGAGCCGTTCGATGTAGCGCACCAACTGCTCGACACCGTCGATCTCGCCCCGCCGCTTCACCTCGATCGCGACGACCTGGCCTGTGTGGTCGCGGCACAGCAGGTCGATGGGCCCGATCGCTGTGGGGTACTCGCGGCGGACGAGTGTGAGACCGTCCTCGATCGCGTGCGGCGACGCGGCGAGCAGCTCTTGCAGGTGTGCCTCGACGCCGTCCTTCTGCAGGCCCGGATCGTCGCCGAAGTCGTGGCGGTGCTCGGTGAGCACCTCGAGTAGGCGGATGGTCAGCTCTTCGCCCTTGGGGTTGGTGACGATCCAGTGGTCGCCGTTGTCGGTCAGCGTGTTGGGCGCGTTCATCCAGTTGAGGGGCTTGTAGGCGCCGCCATCGGCATGGATCGCGACGCAGCCGTCGGCCTTGACCATGATCAACCGCACGGCTTCGGGCAGGTGGGCATCCAGTCGACCCCGGTAGTCGACGGTGCAGCGGGCAACGACAAGGCGCACGTCGAGCGAATCTACTGACCCGGCTCAGCGGCCGACGTGATCTCTCATCCGCTTCTGGATGAGCTCTCGCCGGGCCTGGAGCTGGCGGTAGGTGAGGCTGTCGGTGGACGTGTCGACACCGAAGCCGGCCTTCACGCCGTCCATGTTCATCTCGATGGCCGTGTGGTCGATGCCGAGCTCGCGCCCGAGACGTTCCCCGTGGCGCTCGGCGAACATCATCGAGATCTTGGTGATCTCGCCGAGCAGGTCGAGGTCGGGTGCCAGCCGGGCCATGGCCCCATCGATGAACACCATGTTCTTCACGTAGAGCATCAGCTCCTTGGGCAGCCGCGCGCCGTACCCGAGGAGTGCCTTGACGACGCGTTGCACCTCCGCGACCAGCTCCTCACCGGTGAGGGTGGTGGGGTCGACCAGCGGCTGGTCGAGGCGCAGATCGCGAATGACCGCGTCGAGGTCGGTGTCCGCAGGGAGTGCACCGAGGTCGCGCATCGCGGCCATCTGGCCCTTCACGTCGTTGGTCGTCGCCCCGAGCATCATGCGCAGGAACGCGAGCCGTCGTTCACCGGTGAGCCTGCCGACGATCCCGAAGTCGAGCAGCGCGGTGCGGCCGTCGGACATCACGAACAGGTTGCCGCCGTGAAGATCGCCGTGGAACACGCCATAGACCATGGCGCCCTCCATGAGCGCGATCATCGCCGTCCGCACGACGGCCTCGGTGTCGATCCCGGCGTCCTTCATGCCGACCACGTCGTCGAAGTTGAACCCGCTGACCCGCTGCATCACCAGGACGCGTCGGGTGACCAACGTCGGGTGCGGTCGAGGGACGATGTAGCCGTCGTTCGCCAACTCGTGGAGCATCGCAGCGACGTCCACCATGTTGGCGGCCTCCATTCGGAAGTCGAGCTCCTCGACGATCGTTTCGGCGAACAGCTCCACGAGTGCAGGCGGGTTGGCGAGCGACGCGATCGGAATGCGACCGACCAGGAAGGGTGCCAGCCAGGCCATCACCTTGAGGTCGTTGCGCACGAACCTCGCGACTGCCGGTCGCTGCACCTTCACCACCACCTCCTCGCCGGTGTGCAACGTGGCCGCGTGGACCTGGGCGATCGACGCGGCGGCCAACGGCGTGGTCTCGAACGCGGCGAAGAGATCCTCCAATCGACATCCGAGGTCGCTCTCCACGACCGCGCGGACGACGTCGAACGATTCCGCCGGCACCTGGTCGCGGCACTTCTTGAACTCGAACACCAACTCGGGCGGGAAGATGCCCTCGCCGCTGGAGATGATCTGCCCGAGCTTGATGTACGTGGGGCCCAGGTGCTCTGCGGCGCGACGGAGACGCTGGGAGATGTCCGCTCGCCCTGCCTCGGGGGTCGCGTACTGTTGGCGGCGCTTGTTGACCAGCCACGGCACGACCGCAGCGCCCAGCGCGCGAACGACAGCGACCACGCGCTTGCCGGGCGGGACCCTGCTCGGCTTGGTCAGCGACGGCACTTCCGCCTGAGCGGCCGCGCGGAGGTCGGCGGCGAGCGGTAGCCAGCGGATCCGGTCGCGCGAGAGCGTCCACGGGCCGTCCTCGGTGAAGGCGGCCCAGGAGCAGTCGTCCAGCGCGGTCATGGCGTTCATCCTCGCATCGGGACCACCGAATCCCCACGCGTGATGGCTAACATCCGGCAACCACTCGACCGCTTGGGGGCATGATGGGCGACAGGTATTACGTCACCGACACCGACATCTCGGCACGATTCCCGATCTACACGCGGGCAAATGTGGGCGAGGTGTTCCCCGACCCGGTCACCCCGCTCACCAGCGACACAGCGTTGTTCGACGCCGAGCTCGGTTGGCGCGACGCGTGGGTCCGCATGGGCGCGTTCGATGCGGACGAGTTCCCCGAGGGCATCTTCTGCCAGCTCGGTGTCCAGGGCGGCTACTGCTACCTGAACGCATCGTTGATCCGCCTCTTCGGCGAGCGGGCGCCGGGGCTCAGCTGGCAGGCGATGGACCAGCAGTTCTTCGGAGCACAGCCCGGCATCCCTCCCTACGAGGAGGTGGACGGCGACGTCCGCCCCGACCTCGGGGAGAAGATCGGAGCGACGTTCGGGTGGGTGCTCAGCCTCAGCAGCCTCTCGGACCTCGAGGAGCTCACCCGCGATCGCCTCGACACCAAGGCCCTGCGCGACAACCGGCCCGACGTCGGGTCGATGTCGAACGAAGCCTTGTGGCAGCGATTCTTGGACCTCGTGCCCGTGCACCGGCGGATGTTCGCCCAGCACCTGTTCACCACCTACATGGCCACTGTTCCCGTGGGCATCCTCAGCGCGGTGGCCACCGCGGTCGGTCGGCCCGACCTGATCATGCCGATCATCGCCGGCATCGGCGAGGTGGACTCCGCCGAACCGAGCCATGCGATGTGGGCGCTGTCGAGGATGCTGCCGGACTCTGCGGAGTTCGATGCCGGCTTCGAGCAGTTCCTGTACGAGTACGGCAGTCGCGGGCCGAACGAGTGGGAGACTCGGTCACCATCGTGGGAGACGCGCCCGGCACTCGCGCTCGCCGCCATCGACCGCATGCGGCAGGCGCCGGCGTCGGCCGACCCCGCCGGGCACCACGCCGAGCGCGCCGCAGAGCGCCAGGTCGCGTCGGCCACGCTGCTGGCGATGGTCGAAGCCGATCCCGCCACTCATGGTCAGCTGGCCGCCGCCATCGCCTGCTCGAAGGCCTGGCTGCCCGGCCGGGAACGGACGAAGACGAACAACATCCGGGTGATCCACGAGATGCGGATCTCGATGCGCGAGATCGGGCGGCGGATGGTTTCGGCCGGGGCGTTCGACGAGATCGAGGACTTCGGCTTCGTTCGCAAGGCGGAGATGCTCACCCTCTTCGCCGACCCGATGTCGCTGGCCGACACCGTTCGCGCCCGGCGTGCCGAGTACATGAAGCTCGAACAACTCGAGCCGCCGTTCGTGTTCGTCGGCCGCACCGACGGTCCCGACACCTGGCCGCGCCGCGACGCCGTGACCGCCGAGAAGCTGTCGACGGGCGACGTGTTGGCCGGGATGCCCGGCTGCCCCGGCCAGGCGGAAGGCATCGCCCGAGTGGTGCTGGACTCCAACGATCCGTTCGCGCTCGAACCGGGCGACATCCTCGTCGCCCCGATCACCGACCCGTCGTGGACGCCGTTGTTCGTGCCCGCTGCGGGTGTCGTGGTGGATGTGGGTGCGCCACTCAGCCATGCGATCATCGTCAGCCGAGAGCTCGGCATCCCGTGCGTGGTCAG
>JAYVMH010000359.1:0-2330 GCA_043759015.1 Actinomycetota bacterium | reverse complement strand
TGGGGGTCCAGCCGCCCCAGCCGGTTGCCCCGGCGTCCTCTTCGACCGAGCCGTGGACCTCGGTCACCCAATCGAGTCGTTGCTGCAGGATGCGGGTGATGCCACCTTCGAGCGTGAGCGACGCGACAGCACAGCTCCCGCACGCCCCAGCCAGCTCCACGGTCACCTCACCGGAGTCGGTGTCGACAGACCGCAGGTGAAGGGTGCCGCCATCGGCCTCGACCGCCGGACGGACCACGTCCATCAGTTCCAGCAGGTCCCGAACACGGCGTTCGTGGTCAGGCCCGGCGCCGTGGATCGAGAGGGCCGACGGGTCGGTTGCGAGGTCTGCTTGGGAATCCATGTCTCCGCCTGCAACCCCTCTGCCGGGCGGTCTGTTCCCGCTCCGCCCGGAAAACGCCGAAGGCCCGGGTGACCGAAGTCGACCCGGGCCATCAGCTCGTCCCTTTCGGGACTTTCAGGGATGGCTGGTTCCGCCGCTGCCACCCTTGGATCCGCCACCTTGGCTGTTGTCGTCCACCGAGGACCCCGTCACGCTGTTCGACGTGCTGACGCTGGTCTTGGTGTCGTCGGCGCCGTGACCGCCGGGGCCGTTGCCCTCGACGCTCGAGCCGGACGCGCTGTCGTTGCCATTGTCGTTGCCGTGGTCGTCGATGCTCGAACCAGTGGCGTCGACGCCGTTGTCGTCACCGAGCTCGTTCTCGACCTCGGTGCAGAAGTCGTCGACGCTCTTGCCGTGTGACTCGGCGTCGTGGGCGAGCTGGTCATCCACCGAGTTGGACGTGGCATCCGACGTGGTGCTGGCATCCGATGTGGACGTGCTCGCTGCCGCGCACAGGGCCGCCTCTTCGGCGAGCGAAGAATCCGTTGCGGCGGCGCTGTCGTCGACCGAGGAGTCGGTGGCGCCGACGGCCTTGTCGTCGATCGAGGTCTCGAGGCTGTTCGAGACCGACGGATCGACGGTGACGACGCTGGCGGACGAGCCGTGATCGTTGGAGAAGGGAGTGGGGATCGAGCCGCTCGCAGCAGCCGCTGCGGTACCGGCGGCCAGCAACGTGCAACCGACGATGATCGCCGCACGCTTGGTGATTCGGGTTCCGAACATTTCATTGACTCCTGAGATCGTGCGGCCGCTGCCGGCGTGTTGGTCGTGGCCGCTGGGGGGCGGCGGTCACGGCTGTCAGATCGTTCGGCGGTGCCCAGGCATTACATGCGCGGCGAACATTCTCGATTCGGCCCCGGGCACCCAGGGCCGAAACGTCGCGATCCGATCGCTTGACGATGACCGCAGCCTGGGGAATCATTCGCTGTGTCGCTGAGTCGCCCGAACACGTTCGCGAGATCGTTGTTCGACGCGCTACCACCTCGCTACGACCGACTGGGGGCGATCCTGTCGTTCGGGCAGGACCGGCGATGGCGCGCCGCCGTGGTGGCGCACGTCGTGAGCGGCGACGCCTCCAACGTGCTCGATGTCGCCACCGGGCCGGCCGGCGTGGCGCGAGAGATCGCCCGCCGGAGCAGCGCTCACGTCGCGGGGGTCGACCTCACCGAGCCGATGCTCCGGCAAGGTCTGGTGGCCATCCGGAGCGACGGCATGAACGATCGCATCCACCTCGTGGTCGGGCGGGCTGAACAGTTGCCGTTCGCCGACGCGAGCTTCGACGGAATGTCGTTCACCTACCTCCTGCGCTACGTCGACGACCCCGCGGCCACGTTGCGCGAGCTCGCCCGGGTCGTGCAACCGGGTGCGCCCGTCGCCAGCCTCGAGTTCGCCGTGCCGGGCCGGCGTGTGTGGCGGATCGCGTGGTGGGCGTACACGCGATGGGTGCTGCCCTTGGCGGGCTTCCTCACCGGAGGAACACCGTGGTTTCGCGTCGGTCGTTTCCTCGGCCCCAACATCACCCACCACTACGAGAAGTACTCGCTGTCGTGGACCGTGGACGCGTGGGAACGAGCCGGATTCGTCGACGTGCGCACCCGCGCGATGAGCCTTGGCGGCGGCGTCGTCATCACCGGGCGACGTGCGCCGTGAGCCGCCCGCGAATGCGACAGGACGAGACGAGGATGGCACCGTCGTTCTATGCGTCGACGCGCGGTGCGAAGGCGGCGGCCTGGCGCGAGTGGTGGACGTTGCTCCACCCGCCCTACACGCTCTGGCACCTGTCGTACGTCGTGATCGGCGCCTGCCTCGCCCCGCGGGTCGACGCAGTCCGACTCGCCGGCACCGTGCTCGCGTTCTTCCTCGCGGTCGGCGTGGCGGCCCATGCGCTCGACGAGCTCCATGGGCGCCCGATGGACACCTCGATCCCCTCGAGTGCGCTCGTCGCGGC
>JAYVMH010000358.1:0-11096 GCA_043759015.1 Actinomycetota bacterium | reverse complement strand
AGTGCCAGCAACCCGTCCAGCGTCGACGGGAACGTGCCGAGTCGCTCGATCTCGATCGCGGTCGCGTGGAGGTTGCGGGCCCGGCGGGGATAGCCGAGGCCCTGCCACAGCCGGAGCACATCGCCCAGTGTCGCCTCCGCGCATGACGCCGTCGTCGGGAACCGCTCGAGGAACGTGTGCCACTTGGGGATCACTCGCGGTACCTGTGTCTGCTGCAGCATCACCTCACTGACCAGCACCGCCCACGGGTCGCGGGTACGTCGCCACGGCAGATCGCGTAGGCGGGGCAACCCCCACGACAGCACGGGACTGGCGAGGGTCACGCCGTCAGCCCCAGGCGTGGTCGCTGTCGTACGGGCGTTGGCGAGTGGGCGCGAACTCGCGCTTCCACACCATCACCCTGCGGCGGAAGTAGCAGACTTCCTTGCCCTCCTGGTTGAAGGCCTTCGTCTCGACGGTGACCACGCCGCGGTCGTTCTTGCTCTTGCTCTCCTGCACGTCCAGCACCCGCGTCTCGGCATGGATCGTGTCGCCGTGGAACGTCGGGAACTTGTGCTGCAACGTCTCGACCTCGAGGTTGGCGATCGCCGCGCCGCTGACGTCGGGCACGCTCATCCCGAGCGCCAACGAGTAGACGAGGTTGCCGACGACCACGTTTCGACCCTGGACGCTCTGCGACGCGAACCAGTCGTTGGTGTGCAACGGATGGTGGTTCATGGTGATCATGCAGAACAGATGATCGTCGTACTCGGTGATGGTCTTGCCAGGCCAGTGCCGGTACACGTCGCCGACGAAGAAATCCTCGAGATGACGCCCGAACGGACGCTCGTGAGTGGTCATGGACGCGACGCTACTCAGGGTTTGTCGTCGCCTGCACCTCGCGCCGGCCAGCGCGGGGGCGGCGACTCGGTCGACGACGACGGCCACCGCAGATGAGGCGGCGAGGGCGTCGCGCTGCCGGCGTTCTGCGTGCTGTCCGGCGATGAAGACGTGGGCGATGAGGACGTGGGCGATGAGGACGTGGGCGATGAAGGCGTGACCTCGGGAATGCTGCGGCGCCGGCCGAACCGGGCGGCGAAGTCGAGCGCCGTGTCGTTGTTCGAGGCCGACTCGGCGGCGAGCTCGCGCAGCCGCTTCAACTTGTCGCGCCGCTTGATGCTCCAGGGTCCGACGCGCAGGGTGCCGTACAGGAGGCCGCCGAGGAGGATCGGGAACCAGAACTGGGCGAGGCGATAGCTGAGGACGCCGAGCGTTGCCTCCGATCGACTCAGCCCGAAGCCCACGATCGTCGGGATGTAGATGCCTTCGACGATGCCGAGGCCACCCGGCGTGACCGGGATGACGGCGAAGACGTTGGCGAGTCCGAACGCGATGATGAGTGCGTCGACGTCGACGGATGAGCCGAACGCGCGGAGGAACACCCACAGCGCTGCCGCGTCGAGCAACCAGTTGAAGGCCGCCCACATCGCCACTCTGGCGAGGAGCTGGCGGTCGGCGGCGAGGTCTTCCAGTCGCCCACCGATCTGGCGCACCGCCGCGCCCGCACGGTCCTCGCTGAGCCCGACCTTGCGCGCGATGAAGCGCAGGATTCGCTCGGCGCGGTTGGCGCCCTCCATCAAGCCGAAGATCAGCGCGGCGGCGCCACCCATGATGATGATGCCGGCGACGGCCGCTGTGCCGTAGAGCTTGTTGACTCCACGGATGGGGATCGACACGATCAGTCCCAGCCACAGGACGATGTTCAACATGACCGCCGAACCAAGGCCCGCGGTCGCGAGCGCGAACCCCGCGTCGGCCCCCTGCACGCCGGAGAGGGTCATCAGTCGGTAGCCGAGTGCAGACCCGGCCGCGCTACCGCCCGGCACGATGCTGCTCAGCGCCTTCGTGCTCATCTGGATCCGGAAGAGTCGCAGCCTCGAGATCTGCTGCGACCCGTCGCCCAACGCCGCCATCGTCAGCAGCGAGTAGCAGAACAGCGCTGCGGCCTCCAGCGCGACACCGAGCACCAGCAACCACGGGTTCACCTCGCGCAGGTCGGTGGCCGCCTTGCGGAACCCGGGAATCAGCGGGAGGACGAAGAACCAGAGCACCACCGAGATGGCGAGTACCTTGAGCGTGAGCCGGATCGGGCGAACGCGTCGAGGCCGCGGCGGCCCACCCGTGTCGTCCAGCGACACGCGGGGCAGCTCACCGGTGAGGGGGCCCACGGGATCGATTGCCACCCCGTATTGCTAGCCGATGACAGCGGGCCGTTGGTGATTTCGAGCGTCGCGCTCAGGCCTGGGCGGCGCGGAAGATGGCCGCAAGCTGGGCGTCGAGCAGCGGCGATTGATCCGACGGCGTCTTGCCCAGATGCACGACCACCAACTCGCGATCGGGGATGACGACGACGTGCTGACCTTCGTAGCCGTGGCACGCCAAGCTGCCCGCGAACTCCGGCCACATCCACCACTGAGCGCCGTAGTCGAGGTCGATCTCGTCGTCGTGGGCGGTCCAGGTGCGCGCATGGTCGCGCCACCCGGCCGGCAGGACGCGGATGCCGCCCACCGCAACACCGTCGTTTCGGTACAGCTCGCCGAACGCGGCGAAGTCGCGAGCCGTGGCATACACGTACGACGAGCCGACGAACGTGCCCCTCTTGTCGAACTTGGGGATCGCCGAGTGCATGCCGGCAGGGGCGAAGAGCCGGTCGTGGAGGAACGCGTTCATCCCCTCGGCGCCGCCGCCGACCTCGTCGCCCACGATGCGAGCGATGATGTTCGTGGTGCCGCTCGAGTAGTTCCACGCCGATCCGGGTTCGTGGATGAGGGAGAGGGCTGCCGCGTAACCGGCCATGTCGTCCGCGCCACTGCCGTACAGCATCTCGAGGCAGTGGCTGATCCCGGCGTCGACGTAGTCCTCCACGAACAGCAGTCCGGATCGCATGTTGAGGAGGTGCTGGAGCGTGATCGCCTCCTTGTCGGTGCCCTTCCAAACCTCCACGGCCGCGGGCGCGGCGGGGTCCAACCGACCCTCGCCGACGAGGATCCCGACGGCCGCGTGGGTGATGCTCTTCGCCATGCTCCAGGAGATCAGGGTCGTGTCCTCGTCGACCGGGCCTCCCTCGCCGAACATCGTGTCGGGCTGTCGACCGTACCGCTCGTGCACCACCTTGCCCGATTGCACGACCACCAGCGCAAGGCTCACCCCGTGAGCGGAGTCGGGTGCGAACAGCGTGTCGGCGGCGGCGTGGACGATGTCGAGATCCAGGGACGGCATGACGCCCGAAGGTAACACCCACGGGATTAGCGTCGCTCCGATGCACCCCGACACGCACGTTCGTGCCGCGCTCGGCGCCTATCTCGACATCCTCGACGCCGCCGCGCCCAGCCTTGTGGAAGGGCTCTACATCGTCGGCTCGTTCGCGTTGGGCGACTGGGTCGCGGGTGCGAGCGACATCGACGTGGTGGTGGTCACGGCCGAACCTGCCTCGGACGACGACTTCGGCACACTTCGAACGGCCCACGCACTCTTGGCGGAGCAGCACCCTCTGCCCCACATCGACGGACCGTACCTGGCGTGGGGGGACCTGATCATCGAACCCGCCACGGGGCTGCACCGTCCGTGGACGCTGGACGGCCGGCTCCACCACGACGGTGACTGCTTCGAGATCAACCCGATCACCTGGTACACGCTCGCGACCTATGGGGTGGCGGTTCGTGGCCCTTCACCGGATTCACTCGGCATCCCGACCGACGTGGAGGCGCGGATCCGCTTCGTGGTCGACAACCTGAGGAGCTACTGGAGCTCTATCGCCGACGACGTGTCCGGCGCGTGCACGCGCACACCGGACGCCGTGTTCGACGGCAGCTCGTTCGTGTGGTGCGCGCTCGGCGCGCTGCGTCTTCACTACAGCGCGTTCACCGGCGACGTCACGTCCAAACGCGGCGCGGGTGAGCATGGGCTGCGCGTCGCGCCGCCTTGGTTCCACGCGACGCTCACCCGAGCCCTGTCGATGCGAGCCGCGGGCGAAGTCGGCGAAGCATCGGCATCGCTGATGGCCGACACGGCCGCCTTGATCCGATGGGTCGTGGCCGAGGTCGAGTCCGCGTCCCCATAGGCATCGGCCGGGTCGTGAGGCGGCGGGTCGTCGGGTGGCAGGGTCGTGAGGCGGCGGGTCGTCAGATAGCGGGGACGCCGCGAGCCGGGGTGCCGTCGCGGTCGAGCCACTTGTGCGCGATCACCGGGGCGGGGCCGCTCGCCATCGCGATCGCTTCGTCGACCGTGCGTGCGCGCTGGGCGAGCATGCGGTGCGACGGCCGCACGAAGGCGGACTCCACAGCGCGATCCATCCAGGCCAGGATCGGCTCCCAGAACCCGTTGATGTCGAGGAACACCACCGGCTTGGACACCAGACCGAGCTGGTTCCAGGTGAGCATCTCGGCGAACTCGTCGACCGTGCCGAAGCCACCGGGCAGCACGATGAATCCGTCCGCCAGCTCGCTCATCCGTGCCTTGCGTTCGTGCATGGTGGCGACGACCTCGAGGCGGGTGAGACCCCGATGGGCCACCTCCGCCCCGACGAGCTGCTCGGTGATGACGCCGATCACCTCTCCACCGGCCTCCATCGCGGCATCCGCGGCAAGCCCCATCAGGCCCACACTGCCGCCGCCGAACACCATTCCGATGCCACGGTTGCCGAACGACATGCCCAGGTGGCGCGCCGCCTGCACGAAGGCGGGCTCGTTCCCGACGTTCGAACCGCAGTAGACGCACAGACGCATGTGCTCAGCCTCGCACAGGAACCACCGATCTCCCACACCGTTTCGGCCTCGGCGAGGCCCACGGGTAGCCTCGCCTGCATGAGCGACACGCTTCCTGCTCCCGATCTGGCTGCCGCGGCCGACGTCATCGAACTGGCCGGAAGCGTGGTGGGAACGGCGGTGCGGCACCTCGCCGCGAACGGCGGCCCCGACGTCCACCAGGTGCTCGCCTACGACCTCGCCCACGCGTCTGCCCAGGTGGAAGCGGCTCGCGCACTCCTCGACTACGGCGCGAAGGGCAACGTGGAGGCGCTGCTGGCCTGCGCGTTCACCGCCGACATGGTCCACGACCTGATCACCCGGTTGTGCGGCCGCGAGTCGATGTGGGGCGCGGAGCCGGCGCCGATGCGATCCGCCCACCCGTTCCTGGACACGTTCCGCACCCCCGAGTTCGTCGCATCGCTCGCCCGCACGCCGGGCCCGCGGCATCTGGACGCCGAGATGGAGATGGTGGCCGATACGTTCCGCAGCTTCGCCGACAAGGTGATCCGCCCCCAGGCCGAGCACGTGCACCGACACAACGCCGACGTGCCGGAGGAGATCATCGCCGGGCTCGCCGAGATGGGCGCGTTCGGCCTCAGCGTGCCGGTGGAGTACGGCGGTTACAGCGAGGGCGGCGACAACGAGTACATCGGCATGGTCGTGGCCACCGAGGAACTCAGCCGAGGTTCGCTCGGCATCGGCGGGTCACTGATCACCCGCCCCGAGATCCTCACCAGGGCGCTCGTGAAGGGTGGCACGGAGGCGCAGAAGCAGCACTGGCTGCCCAAGCTCGCGGTCGCAGAGGTGATGCCGGCCGTGGCGGTGACGGAACCCGACTTCGGCAGCGATGTCGCCGGGGTGAAGGTCACCGCGACCGCTGCCCAAGGCCCGAACGGCGAACCCGGCTACGTCATCAACGGGGTCAAGACCTGGTGCACGCTCGGCGCCCGCGCCGACGTGTTGGCGCTGCTGGCGCGCACCGACGCCGACCGCAGCAAGACCCACCGCGGGCTCAGCCTGTTCATCGTGCCCAAGCCGCGTGGCGAGGGACACGGCTTCCAGTTCGAACAGCCGGCCACCGCCGCAGGGGTCGTCGGCAAGATGGAAGGTCGCGCGATCGACACCATCGGCTACCGGGGGATGCACAGCTACGAGGTGGCGCTCGACAACTGGTGGGTGCCCGCAGAGAACCTGGTCGGCGAAGAGGGCGGGCTGGGCAAGGGGTTCTACCTGCAGATGGCGGGCTTCGAGAACGGCCGCCTGCAGACGGCCGCACGGGCAGTCGGGGTGATGCAAGCTGCGTACGAAGCGGCGCTCGACTACGCCCAGAACCGCACGGTCTTCGGGTCGTCCATCATCGAGTACCAGCTCACCCAGGTGAAGCTCGGCCGCATGGCGATGCTCATCCAGGCCGGCCGCCAGTTCGCCTACACCGTCGCTCGGATGATGGCCAAGGGCGAGGGCAGCGCCGAGGCCGCGATGGTGAAGGCGTACGTGTGCAAGGCCGCCGAGTGGGTGACGCGCGAGGCGATGCAGATCCATGGCGGCATGGGTTATGCCGAGGAGTTCACCGTGTCGCGTCTGTTCGTCGATGCCCGCGTGCTGAGCATCTTCGAGGGTGCCGACGAGACGCTGTGCCTCAAGGTCATCGCCCGCCGGCTGTGCGAACCGAGCGGCGGTGGACGCTGACGGCGTAGCTCCCGTCGTCGAAGGGCGCCCTGTCCCACGTTGCGAATCGATCGGCGAGCTCCAACCCGGCGTCGCTGCAGGCCCCGTCGTACTCGGCGAGCGAGATCGCATCGGGGCGAGACTCGAGCATGAAACCGGCGATCAGCAGACCGGTCGGCTCGAGATGTCGCGCCATGTTCGCCACGATGGCAGCACGTAGGTCGAGCCTGCAGAACAGCATGACGTTGCCGGGCAGCGCCACGATTCCGTAGCGGCGGGGCAACTCGACGGATGCCAGATCGCCCAGATACCAGTTGATCTGCGGCGCGTCGGCGCGCGCATAGGCGAGGAGGTCGTCGTCCAGGTCGACCCCGTCCACGTCGATCCCGCGGCGGGCCAGTTCGATCGCGACCCTGCCCATTCCGCAACCGGCGTCGAGCACGCTGCTCGGCCGGTAACCCGCGAGCAGATCCGCTTCACCGTGCGCCGTGACCCCCGACGCCTCCATTCGTGCGGAGCGAGTGTGGAACTCGCCGAGGTCGATGTCGTCGCGCCATTGTGCCCACCGATCGCTGACGTGTTCGCCGGTCATCAAACAAGCTGCTGCAGGGACACGATGCGATCGTAGTCGGCACCCGGATGATCGTCGTGGGGGTCGAGGAGGATCGGATGCAGGCCGGCGGCACGGGCACCACACACGTCCATCGTCACCGAATCGCCCACGTACGCGATCCGTTCGCGGGCGATGCCCTCGAAGCGAACGAGCGCGAAGTCGAAGATGCGTGGATCGGGCTTCGCGACGCCGACGAGATGGCTGTCGACGATGATCCGCACGGGTGTGTGCGGGCCTGGACCTTCCTGGCACACCCCACTGCGTGCGAGCACGTCGGCGATCTGGCCGCTGGCGTTGCTGACCACGCCGACCGGCATGCCCTGCGCGTGCAGTGCGCGCAACGCACGCACGCTCTCGGGGATCGGCCACCGCCACGTGTAGGCGTTGCGCGTCCTCTCCAGCACCAGCGCTGCCAGTTCCACGTCGTGCTCGGGCACCCCCACCGCACGCACGTATGCCTCGTTGTAGTCGTGCCAGAACTGTTCCACCGCCCCGGCCGCACTCTTGGCCGCCATGCCTGCGTAGTGCGCGCGGCGATGTCGTTCGATCGAGTTCTCGCCGCCGTGGTACGCGAGCAGCGGACCGAGCACGGTGGGGTCGGGCAGCAGGAGAATGCCTCCCGCGTCGAACAGGATCGCGTCGAAATTCGGGAGCGCCACTGCAGCAACCCTAACCTTGAGTCGTGCGCAGCCCCCGTGACTTCTTCAAGCCGCTCGCCGTCGGGGCTCCCGAGCCCGTGCGCGAGATCCCTGTCCGGCCCAGCCGGGTGATCCACTTCTTCCCGCCGCAGAACGAGAAGCTCGTGTCGAAGCTGGCGGAGATCATTCCTACCGTGGACATCCTGCTCGGCAACCTCGAGGACGCGATCCCGATGGCCGACAAGGAAGCCGCCCGCGCCGGCCTCGTCAAGGTCGCCAAATCGGTCGACATGGGCGACACCCAGCTCTGGACGCGGATCAACAGCCTCGACTCACCGTGGGCGCTCGACGACCTCACCACGCTCGTCGGCGAGATCGGTGACAAGCTCGACGTGGTGATGGTGCCCAAGGTCGAGGGACCGGAGGACATCCACTACGTGGATCGGCTGCTCGCCCAACTCGAGGCCCGGGCCGGCCTCCGGCGGCCGCTGCTCGTGCACGCGATCCTCGAGACGGCACGCGGTGTGGCGAACATCGAGGCGATCTGCGCCGCATCGCCGCGCATGCAGGGCCTCTCACTCGGGCCCGCGGACCTTGCCGCGAACCGGAGGATGAAGACAACCCGCGTCGGCGGTGGTCACCCCGACTACGTCGTGCGCGTCGACCCGCCGCAGGGGACCGACGGACCGGAGTACGGCGCCCCTCGGGCCACGTTCCAACAGGACCTGTGGCACTACACGATCGCTCGCATGGTCGATGCGTGCGTGACGTTCGGGTTGTTGCCGTTCTACGGTCCGTTCGGCGACATCAAGGACACCGTCGCCTGCGAGGACCAGTTCCGCAACGCTTATCTCCTCGGGTGCGTCGGCGCATGGAGCCTGCACCCCGCGCAGGTGGAGATCGCCAAGCGAGTGTTCAGCCCCCGCCCCCACGATGTGGCACAGGCACAACGGGTGATCGACGCGATGGGCGATGGCACCGGCGCCATCATGCTCGACGGCAAGATGGAGGACGACGCCTCCGTCAAGCAGTGCAAGGTCGTGGTTCAACTGGCCCGACAGTTGGCGGCACGCGACCCCGAGCTGGCCGCGGCGTACGGATTCTGAGGGACACGACCATGACCGACGATCAGACCGATCTCCGCCCACGGAGGTCCGTGCTCTACATGCCGGCGGCGAACGAGCGAGCGCTGGAGAAGGCGAAGACCATCGCGGCCGACGCGATCATCTTCGACCTCGAGGACGCTGTTGCACCGGATGCCAAGGAAACGGCGCGGATGAACGCCGTCGCCGCGGCCAGCTCCTCGGACTACGGCGGTCGCGAGCTGACGATCCGCTGCAACGGTC
This sequence comes from Actinomycetota bacterium, assembly GCA_043759015.1. Taxonomy (GTDB): domain Bacteria; phylum Actinomycetota; class Acidimicrobiia; order Acidimicrobiales; family Ilumatobacteraceae; genus UBA668. Next base: position 2,047 of record JAYVMH010000358.1, on the reverse strand, counting down.
TCGACACGCCCTGGGGTGTGGGCGACCTCGCTGCGGCCGCGCAATCCGGCGCGTCGGCGGTGGTCATCCCGAAGGTGGGGTCCGTCGACTACCTCGACCAAGTGGCCGACCGCCTCGACGCGGCGGGCGCACGACCCGACATGCGGATCTGGGCGATGATCGAAACACCGACCGGCATCTTCGACGTGCGCGCCATCGCCGCCCACCAGCGCGTCGCCGTGCTGGTGATGGGCACCAACGACCTTGCCCGCGAGCTGCGATCGGCGATCGGCGCCGCCGGGCGTCACCCGCTCGTCGCGCACCTGTCCGTCGCCCTCGCCGGCGCCCGCGAGGCCGGCAAGGTCATCCTCGACGGCGTGTACAACGATGTGAAGGACCTCGACGGCTTCCGCACCGAGTGCGTACAGGGATACGAGATGGGCTTCGACGGCAAGACCCTCATCCATCCCGGCCAGGTCGACATCTGCAACGACGTCTGGGCGCCGAGCGAGGATGACGTCGCCAACGCCCGTGGAATGATCGCCGCCTTCGACGAGGGCATCGCCGCTGGCAAGGGTGTCGTCACCTACAACGGTCGCATGATCGAGAACCTCCACGTCGCGAGCGCTCGCCGTGTCCTCGCCGTCGCCGACGCCATCGGCGCGTTGGGCTGATCGCGAACGACACCCCCTCCGCGATGGGGCAGACTGCCGGCATGGGCTTCCAGGTGCATGCCGTGGTGCAGATGACGACGAAGCCGAGCGACGCGCTCGTCGCCACGCTCGCCGACCACTTCGAGGAGGCGCGCTACGTGCCCGGTTCGAAGGTCGTGTCGATCATCGAGCACGTGTCCGTCGCTGATGAACGCGACGCGATCGAGTTCGTCCGTTCGTTGGTGCTCGACGCCGTGCCGCAGGGTTCGAAGATCACCGAGATCCGCGCCGAATCGGATTGAACAGCCGGCCAGACGCGGCTGAGGGGCGCCTCTTTGAGGTGCCCCTCGGTCGTCAGCCCGTGTGAATTGCAGATCATCGATCTGCCTTTTCCCGAACGGGGAACGTGGCTTCTGATGTAATGATGCGCCTGCGCCGGGCGCGTTGCAAGGGGCAATCGCGCTCGTTCACTTGCTCCACATCGTCACCATGTCGACGACGTCCGTCGTCGCGTCATCTGCCGACGTTTCCGTAGGCCCGGCGAGGCGCGACGAGGACCGCCGTCCTGCCCTCCTCCGCCATGACGAGGTCGTAGGTCGCCCAGTCGTCGTGAGTGCCGCCGGCGCTGACGAAGATGTCGCGCAACAAGGTCGGCACATCCACGCTGCCGGCGGCGCACGGATCGTTCGGGCCGATCAACTCGGCCGAACCTTCCACCGCCTGCCACTCCCACCCGACTCGAATCGTGATCGTGACCCTCGGGTCGATGAACAGCCGCCGGCGCTTGAAGGAGTCGCCGCGGACGACGAAACCGACGACGTCGAGGCCCGAGACGGGATGGGTGAGGACGCCCGCGTTCACCACCGACGTCGACACCGTGCCGTCGGCGCGGCCGATGCTCACCACCGACAATCCGTGCTCGGCTCCGACGAGGCCCAGTAGCGCTGCAAGTTCGACCATCGGCTCAGCCTATGCACCGCCGGCCGGCCACCCGACCGGGATCCGAGTGAGCACTCGGACCTGGGTCAGAGGGTGGTGCGCAAGAGGGTGACGGTGCGGGCCCAGGCTTCGGTGGCGGCCGCGGCGTCGTAGACCTCCGGGCGCGAATCGTTGAAGAACGCGTGGTGAGTGCCGGCATGGACGTGCAGCGTCGCTGTCTTGCCCAGGCCGCGCAACTGGGCCTGGAGCGCGGCGCTGGCCTCGGGGCCGGCGTAGTCGTCGAACTCGGCGTACTCGCCCTCGATGGTCGCATCGATCGCCGAGAGGTCGGGCTGCGCGGTCGGCCACGGGATCACGCCGTAGTAGGGCGCGCACGCCTTCACAGCGTCGGGTCGGTGGGCGGCGACCACCAACGCCAGCCCGCCGCCCATGCAGTAGCCGACCACACCCACCTGGCCGTGACCGGTGCGCTCTTG
>JAYVMH010000357.1:0-5042 GCA_043759015.1 Actinomycetota bacterium | reverse complement strand
ACGCCGCCCATCACCGCTCGGCCTTCTGAGCGACCGCTCCCGCCGGAGCGTGCGGTGCGGCTCCAGCTCGCGCTCTGGCCAGAGCTGCCGCCGGAGGAGGCGAGGTCCGGTGGCGATCAGAGCTGGATGATGCCGGTGGCGGCGCCGTCGAAGCGTTGGCACTGGTGGTGCCTCGTCATCGAGGACCCGGCGGGACCGAGCGCCATGTGCGCGCGCAGGTTGCGTCGGTGGAACAGCACGGTGAGCGCCTCGTCGTGACGACCCACCTCGGCGTCGGCGATCACGAACCGCTCCAGCTCGCGCTCCGCGTCGCGCCAGTCGGTGGGCCGACGGCCCAGCAGCTGGTACACGTCGTCGAGGTCGGCGTCGTCGAGCCCGCCGCCGATCTCGTGGCGCCGCTGCAGGTGGCGGGCGATGCGGAAGGCGAGGCGCAGGTGGTGCCGCACCTCAGGGTCGTCGACCGTCACGGCGCCGAGTGCCCGCACCAGCTGACCGAACGTGGCGTCGTCCCGACCAAGGGCGGGCGCCGGTACCTCCACGGACGGCAGATCGATGCCCAGGTACTCGCCGAGGAAGTCGGTGGCCATCAGGTTCGTCTCGCTGTTCCACTGCATGAAGGTCATGAGGTCCGTCTCGGGCTCCGGCGCGGCGACGGCGGCGCCGAACTGCAGCTGGTTGCCCATGCACGCTGCGAAGTGGTGACGCTTGATCGCCTCCAGGTCGACGGGCTCGCCGGTCAGTTCCTCGTAGCGCCCGGACAGCTTCCCCATGTCGCCGAACGGGATCAGCGTGTCGCGCATCCGCCAGATCGTGATGTCGCCGAGCGGGTCGCCGACGTGCCCGAACTCCAGGTCGATGATCGCCACGAGGTGGCCGTCGGAATGGTGGAACTGGCCAGAGTCCCACACGCACGGCCCGAGTCGACCGCTGCCCGCCGGCAGGTGGCGGTGGTGCCAGCCGAGGCAGAACTCGGCGAATGGATCTGCGTGCTGCTTGCGCTCGCGGTAGCGCCGCTCCATGTTGCGGTGGCCGGCCATGCCCGTGTCCTCGCCCGGGCCGGGGTGGGTGATGCCGGCCTCGAGGTAGGGCGCCGGGTCGGACCGGTGCAGGCGCGCCAGCTGCTGCAGGTACTCGTCCACCACACGGTCGCGGTCGACGTCGTCAACACCCTGGAAGTGGGGCCGGCCCGCCACCCGGTCCATGAGGACGGCGTCGATCATGCCCGGCGTCTCCAGGAAGCCGTGCAGGTGCGGCACCGGGAATCCGTGCTCCTCCATCAGCCGGTGGAACGTGTGCTCGTGCGTGAGTGGGAAGGCCTCGGAGTCCGTGCGATCACCGCGCAGCACGAGCGGAACGACCCGGCCGTCGAGTTCGAGGTCGAGGAACCACGTGGGCCGCCAGCGCAGCTGCCGTTCGATGCGCACGACGCGCCCACCGGCGTGGTCCTCGACGATGCTCGACGCCTCAGCGAGGGACGGGACGTGAGGAGCGGCGGTCACGTGCCCCTCGGCTCACGCGGTAGGCCGAGCGCCCGTTCGCCGAGAAGGTTGCGCATCACCTCGTTGCTGCCGCCGGAGATCGTGTACGCCTTTGCGTAGAGCAGCTCGTCCTGCCAGTGGCCGCTATCGAGCGCGTCCGGGTCGTCGGTGGCGAGCGTGCCGCGCGCGCCCTGGATCTCGACGCCGAGGTACGAGAGGTCCTGGTTGAGGTTGGCGAAGCCGAGCTTGATCATCGGCACGTCGGCCGCGTTGAACTCGCCGCGCAGGCGGCGGCCGATCGCCGCTTCGGAGAGCAGCGTGGCGATCTCGACGCGGGCGTGGAACCCGGCGAGCCGTTGGCGCATCACCGGGTCGTCGGCCAGCGTGCCGCCTCCCGGGCCCGACGGTGTCACCCGGGCAACGGCGACGAGGGCGTCGAGGTTGCGGCGCAGACGGATGACGAGTGCGCCGACGCCGGCCCGCTCCGACGCAAGGCTGGTGGTGGCGATGTGCCAACCGTTGTTCACCTCACCGATCAGCGCGCTCGCCGGCACGTGCACGTCGTCGAAGAACACCTCGTTGAAGTCCGATGTACCGGTCATCTCCTTCAGCGGGCGCACCGTGACGCCGGGCAGCTTCATGTCGAACGCGAAGGCGCTGATGCCGGCGTGCTTGGCCGCCGCCGGGTCGGTCCGGGCGAGAAGGTAACCCATGTCGGAGAAGGCGGCGTTCGTGCTCCACACCTTCTGCCCGTTCACCACGAAGTGGTCGCCGTCTCGGATCGCCGTCGTGCGCATGGACGCCAGGTCGCTGCCGGCATCGGGTTCGCTGAACAGCTGGCACCACACGTGCTCGTAGCTGCGGATCTTGGGCAGGTACGCCGCCTGTTGCTCGTGCGTCCCGAAGTGCAGGAGGGCGTGCGCGGCCAGGCTGCCCGAACCGATCGGGACCGGTGCGCGGGCGATCGCGAGCTCTTCGGTGACGACCAGCTCCTCGACGGCGCGGTAGCCGTCGCGCCCGCCGAACTCCACCGGCCAGTCGGCGCCGTAGAACCCTGCGGCGTACACCTTCCGGCTCCACTCGCGCAGCACCTCCGACTCCGCGGCGTGCTCTGGTGAACGGGTGCCGACCCGGTACGGCAGATGGGGCACGTCGGAGGCGACGAGATCGCGGATGCGCTGCCGGAGTGACCCCTCGTCGAACTCGCCCATCTCTGCCCCCGGCTGATCGCGTCCGTCGGCCCGAGACTAACCTGACGCCCGCGTCAAGTGACAGGGGGCGTCGTGTTCGATCTGACCGGCAAGAACGTCGTGGTGACGGGGGGAGGTCGCGGCATCGGTCGGGGCATCGCACGCGCCATGGCCGCGGGTGGCGCGGCCGTCGTCGTCGCCGGGCGCAGCGCGCAACCGCTGCACGACACCGTCGTCGAGCTCCGAGAGCTGGGGGCCACGGCGATCGCCGTGCATTGTGACATCGCCCGGGCCGACGACCTCACGCGGCTCATCGACGCAGCCACGGATGCCAACGGGCCGATCGACTGCTGGGTGAACAACGCCGGCAGCGCCAACGCCGAGGACGTCGGTCCGCTCATCGACCTGCGCGAGGACCAGTTCGACGCCGTGGTCGACCTAAACCTGAAGTGGACGTTCTTCGCCGCTCAGGCGGCGGCCCGGGCGATGCTCGGGCGCGGCGGTTCGATCGTGAACATCTCGTCACGCAGCGGCTCGCAGCCCTGCCCGATGACGGGTCACTACGGCGCAGCCAAGGCGGGTGTCGAGAGCCTCACGGCGACGATGGCGGTGGAGTGGGGCCACCACGGCATCCGGGTCAACGCCGTCGCCCCGGGCCTCGTGCCGACCGAGGAGAGCCTCGCTGCAGGTGGCTCGATGAGCAAGCCGAGCCGCGTCGCCCGTCAGGTCGAGTCGGTGCCGCTGCGCCGGCTAGGTACGGTGGCCGACATCGGCGCGGTGTGTGCGTTCCTCGCCGCCGACGAGTCGGCGTGGATCACCGGCGAGACCATCCAGGTGACGGGCGGCAGCCGTATACCCGTCGGCTATCTGACCTACATGCATCACGTCACGCAGCAGCTCGCCGAGGGTGCTACGCCCTCGACCTGAGCCTGGCCCGGGCCACCTGGCGGGCGTGGGCCGGCCGGCCGCCGAGCTCGGCCCGCAGCGCCAGCAGCCGCATGGTCCACGCCACGAGGCCGTACTCCGCCGTCACGCCGATGCCGCCGGTGACCTGGTGGCAGTCGTCGTAGGCCTCCTGCGCGGTGTGGCAGGCGAAGGTGGCGGCCGACGCGGTGAGGAACTCGTCGGTGTGGTGCCAGGCGCCGCGTCTGGCGAGCCACATCGTCGCCTGCGCGTTCGAGTACGAGCGGGCGAGCCGGTGCTGCACGGCCTGGAACGAACCGATCGGCCGCCCGAACTGCACCCGATCGGTGACGTGGCGGGCGGTGAAGGCGACGGCCGCGTCGGCCATCGCCGCGGTCTCCGCGGCGATCCCGACCTGCCACGCCCGCCGCAGCGCCGCGCCGCTGCCCTCGCCAAGCCGCGTCGAGCGCCGCACCCGCACCCGACCCATCGGGTAACCGGAGCGCGACGCCACGGGTTCCACGTCGACGTCGTCGGCGCTGGCCACCGACGCGGTGTCGCCGTCGAGCACGAGGTACGCGTCGCACAGCCCGGCCCAGCGGACGAGACCCGCCGGCGACGAGACGAGTCCGACGAGGTCGGGCAGGTCGCGCGCACCGGCGAGCGGGCCGACGAGCACGCGGGCCACCACGGGTGCGCAGGCGACGGCGGCCGCAGCGCGCTCGGCTACGAGCACGGCCTCGATCGGCCCACCGTCCCGGCCGGCGTCCCGGTGGGCATCGAGGAATCCACCGACACGCAGCCGGTCGACGAGCGCGACGTCGATGCCATCGCCGATCTCGCGCGCCCGTGCCGGCCCGGCGTGGTCGCGGAAGAGCGCGCGCAGCGCCTCGTCGAGCTGCTGCTGCTCGGGCGTGAGATCCAGGTCCATGTCAGCGCCCCCGCGGCAGGTCGAGGCAGAGACGCGCGATGAGGTCGAGCTGCACCTCGTAGGCGCCGGCGGCGATCATGCTCGTGGTGCCGGTGACGACCTGGCGGTCGGCCTCGGTGCCGGCGGCCAGCGCCTGGTCACCGAGCACCTCCTGGCAGGTCCACGCCGCGATTCGCTCCATCGGCCCCGTGATCGAGCGCGACACCGCGGCCATCGGGCGCGAGCCGAGCGGATCGCGGATCCGCTCGGCCACCGCTGCGTAGTTCAGCGCCCGTGCCGCCTCGCACCAGGCGTAGGCCGCACCGAGCGCCTCTTCGGTGCCCGGGTTCGTGACGTCGACACCGAGCCGTTCGGCGTCGGCCACCGTCTGGTCGAGCACGTGCTCGGTGTGCTGGTGGCGGGCGATGCCGACGCGTTCGTTGGCGAGCACGTTGCGCACGATGCCCCACCCCTGGTTCTCGTCGCCCAGTCGGTTGGCCACCGGCACGACGACGTCGGTGAAGTGGATCTCGTGGATCAGGTGGTGGGCGTAGGGGTTGG
>JAYVMH010000356.1:0-11121 GCA_043759015.1 Actinomycetota bacterium | reverse complement strand
GGGTGATGCTGGAGAACGTCCGCTCGCCACGACCGCCGATGGCTGAGAGCACCGCACGCGCGTGCGTCCGCTCGCCGAACTCGGAGTCCAGAACTCGCGTCCCGGACACCAACAGCGCGCTTGTCGACCTGGAGAACGAGGCCATCAGAAAGTCGTCGCGTGTCATGCCCGTCGCCCATTCCTGGGCAACGAGCGGCTGCCCACCCGTGATCAGATGGGCGTCGAACGCATCGAAGGAACCGAGTCCCGTCATCTGCCCGACATCCCGCGGGTTCATCACATCCAGGATCATCTCGGTCGCGCGACCGTGGAAGGGCTGCTCGGGTTTGGACAGCTCCTCCATCATCGCCAGGTCGCTTCCCAACAGCAGCAGGAGCACGGGCTTGGCCGAAAGTTGACGATCCCAGACGCGTTGCAGTTCACCCGCACCTCCCGCCACCGGCTCGATCAGCCACGGGGCTTCGTCGATGACGACCACCGACGGAACGTCGGTGGGAAGCGCCGCCGCCAACAACGTGAGGGCTGCGGTGATGGAGCCGGGATGGTTGTCCGTGGCCAGGTCGGCGTTCGGCAACGTCGACTCGGCAATCGCGCTCGTCAGGAGCGCGAGCTCGACGCGAATCGGTGCCCCCCTGGCGGCCTGGAAGTACATCGACGGCGCTCCGCAGCGAGAGATGAACTCGGTGACGAGCCGGGACTTTCCGACGCGACGCCGACCACGCAGCAGCACCGCCACGCCGCGATCGACACGGCTCCCGCTGGCGACATCAGCGAGCAAGCGCGACAGCTCATCCAACTCCGCATGCCGTCCGACGAAACCCATCGTCACCTCCGCTCTCCACGCGATCAGCCCCCAGAGAATACTACGTCAAAGAATACTATTCTCAACCATACAATTCTATTCGGTCAGCCGGCCACGAGGTGGAGGAGCACGCCGCTTTCGGGGTGCTGGTGAGGTAGTTGGATGCCGTGGGCTGCCAGCTGTGCGCCGGTGAGCTCGATGCCGGTGTGCGGCCACTGCCACGACGAACCCGGGAGTGGCACCTGGTCGACCCGGTAGCGCACATCTGGTAGCAGGCCCGGCAGTCGTAGCGGCGGGGGGAGCAGGCTCATCCCGGTGACCAACTGCACGTGCGCAACGAGCGCTTCGCGGCGATCGGTCGCGTACACACCGTGGGCGTGACTCGCAGCTTGTTGGCCGTTCGTCACCGCGTCGAAGCGGACGACGTCGCCGGTGTGGATCAGGTCCCTGAACCGCACGTGGAGCCCGATCATCTCCGCGAGTTGTGCTCGTTCGCGATCGCTGAGGGTCAGCACGTTCCACTCCACCCCGAGGTGACCGAACATTGCCGTGATGCCGCGGAAGGCGATCGAGTGCACCCGGCCGGTGGTGTGCGACCGGGTCGGGCCGATGTGTGCGCCCATCACCGCCGGCGGGATGAGCATCGATGCACCCCACTGGATGGTCTGCCGTTCGAGTGCGTCGTTGCAGTCGCTGGTCCACACCCGCTCGGTACGCGCCAGCACGCCGAGATCGATGCGTCCGCCTCCGCTCGCGCAGCTCTCGAACTCGACGTCCGAGTGGCGGTCGCGGAGCGCATCGAGCAACCGGTAGAACGCGACCGTCTGCGCATGCGTTCCCGCGGCACCGTGCGCACCGCTGCCGTGCACGTGATTGCGGTTCATGTCCCACTTCACGTACGCGATGTCGTGGTCGGCGAGCAGCGCGTGGAGTTGCGCGAGCACGTGGTCGAACGCGTCCGGGTTGGCGAGGTTCAGCACCAACTGGTTCCGTGCCAGCACCGGTTCGTACCCGTCGGTCGTCAACGCCCAGTCCGGATGGGCGCGGTAGAGGTCGCTGTCGGGGCTGACCATCTCCGGCTCCACCCAGATCCCGAAGTCCATGCCCAGCCCGCGCACGTGCTCGATCAGGGGCGCCAGCCCGTTCGGGTAGACCTCGGCCGACACCGACCAGTCGCCGAGCCCGCGGTGGTCGTCGCGACGTGAGCCGAACCAGCCGTCGTCGAGCACGAAGCGTTCGACACCCAGCGCGGCGGCCGCGCTGGCGAGCTGCTTCAGCCGTTCGGTGTCGTGGTCGAAGTACACCGCCTCCCACGTGTTCAGCAACACCCGCCGCTGCCCACGCGGGTGCGCCGGGAGGTGCCGGGCGTAACGGTGCAACGCCCACGACGCCGGCGTGAGCCCCGCGCCCGAGTAGGTGCCCAACAGCGTTGGCGACGCGAACGACTCGCCGGGCTCGAGGCAGATCTCGCCGGGATGCAACAACTCGCCGGCCTGCACGTACCGGCGCCCGTCGGGCATCGCCTCGGCGAGCATGATGTGGTTGCCGCTCCACGCGAGGTGCACACCCCACACCTCGCCGCTCCACTCACCGAACCCTGGTGTGCCGGCGAACAGCAGCGGCTGGTGCTCGTGCGAGGTACGGCCCGCCCGGTTCTCCGACAGCCACGTGCCACTCCCCCACTCGCGTCGAACCAGGTGGAACTCGCGCGTCCAACGACCGTCGAACGTCATCAGCTCCGACGCGTGCGACGGCAACTGCACGGTGGGGTGCACGGCATCGAGGAGGTAGCGGGTCGATCCCTCGTTGACGATGGTGCACTGCACGGCCAGCAGGTCGTTGAGCGTGATCGTGCAGATCAACCGCAGCCCGGCCACCGGGTCGACCGCCTCCACCCGCACACCGGTCACCAGTCGGGTCACCCCGGCGGGCTCGAACCGCGGCGCCCACCCCGTGCCGCCACGACGATGGCCGGCGAGGCCGGGGCGGCCCTGGAACCCGGCACCGTGCTCGGGCAGCACACTGACCGGGGCGACCACACCCACCGAACCCTGCTGCACCGGCCGAGCGAGCGCGGCCGGGATCGTCGCCGGATCCACATCGCCGAGCGGTGCGCCCCAATGCACGATCACGGGAGCGCCCACCGACTCGTCGATCACCACGTCGGCGTGCTGACCAGGTAGATGGATCATTCGTCAGAAGGTACTGTGACCACGACGCTATGTCCCGTATCGACCCGCATCTCGGCACCCGCGTCCACATCGTCGGCACCCGCCAGGCTCGGCCCAACCTGCCGCCCACCGGCTGCCCGTTCTGCCCCGGCGGCATCGAGGCACCCGAACCGTACGACGTGCGCTGGTTCCCGAACCGCTGGCCGGCGATGCCCGACGACCGATGCGAGGTGGTGCTCTACACCCCTCGCCACGACGCCACCTTCAGCACCCTCGGCGTGACCGGAGCGCGCAAGGTGGTGGACCTGTGGGCCGCCCGTACCACCGAGCTCGGCGCGAGACCCGACGTCGACTTCGTGCTCTGCTTCGAGAACCGCGGCGCAGAAGTCGGGGCCACGATCGCCCACCCCCACGGTCAGATCTATGCCTACGACCACATCCCCGATCGACCCCGGCGACTGCTCGACGCGCAATGGGCACCCGACCTCGCCCCCGGAGACCGCCTCGTCGCCGACCACGACGGCTGGATCGCGTCCGTGCCATTCGCAAGCACCTACCCGATCGCACTCTCGCTCGCGCCGCACACCAAAACCCCCGACGTCGCCGCACTCGACGACGAGGGACGCGACGGAGTGGCCGCGATGCTCATCGACGTCCTCGGCCGACTCGACCGGCTGTTCGATCGCCCGCTGCCCTACATGATGTGGCTCAACCAACGCCCCACCGACGGCAACGACTGGCGCCACGCCTGGTGCAACATCGAGATCGTGTCACCCTGGCGCAGCGCCGGCGTGCCCCGCTTCATCGCCGCCGCCGAAGTCGCCGCCGGCGAATACTTCAACCCCGTCATCCCAGAAACGCTCGCCGAGCAACTCCGCAACCTCGGTCAGGGCATCTCTTCGTCGTCGTAGATTTCAGCGTCGTACGGCTCGTCGGCATCCACGTCGTCTGTAGCCCGGTCGCCTGCGTGGGTCGCCAGCCCCGGCTCGTCGTACCGGTGGCGCTTGGCATCGAGCAGCAGGTAGATCGTGGCCAGCAGGCCGGCGACCACCGCGACCCATTGGTTGAGGCGCCAGCTGCCACCCTGGTTCGCCGGGTCGATGCGCAGGCCCTCCACCCAGAAGCGACCGATCGAGTAGCCGACCACGTAGATGGCCATCAGGCGGCCCGGGCGCAACCTCACCCGCTTCTCGATCTGCAGCAGCACCCCGCACAGGGCGAAGTTCCACAACGATTCGTAGAGGAACGTGGGGTGGAACAACGTGCCCGGCGGATAGCCGGCGGGCAGGTGGGCGGCGTCGATGCGCAGACCCCACGGCAGGGTGGTCTGCTTGCCGAACAGCTCCTGGTTGAACCAGTTGCCCCACCGGCCGATCGCCTGCGCGAGTGGGATGGCGGGCGCACCCGCGGTGAGGGTGGCCGACATCGAGATCCCGCGTCGTTTGGCTGCCCACAGCCCGACCAAGGCGCCCAGGATCAGACCGCCGGGGATGCCGAGGCCACCTTCCCAGATCTTCAGCCAGCGGCTCGGTGCCTTCCACGGCTGACTCTTGTCGGTGATGATGTAGTACAGCCGCGCGCCGACCACGCCGGCGGCCACCCCCCACATCGCGATGTTGGTGAAGTCGTCGCGGGAACCGGCGCCGGCGGCCTCCAACCGGCGACCGGCCAACCACACGGAGGCCACGACACCGAGCGCGATCATCAGGCCGTAGGCATGGATCGCGAGCGGGCCGATGTGGATCACGCCCGACGACGGGCTGGGAATGCTGGCCAGGAACCTCACGGATCAGGCGGTGACCTTGAGGGCGAACTCGACCGCGCTGTCGAAGATCAGCTGCTTGTCGTAGTCCTGGGTGGCGACGTGATAGCTGCGTTCGAGGAGGATGCGTTGCACCGGGCCGCCGTAGTGGGCGGCGAGGTAGTCGCCCTGTGAGGGCTCGACCACGTGGTCCTGCGGCGAGTTCAGCAGCAGCAGCGGCATCGTCATCGAGCCGTACTCCTCGGCAAGGGGCGCGAGACCGTCGACGGCGATGGAGATGAGCGCGGCGATCGGCGTTGCGTCGTAGGTGATCTCCTTGGCGTCCGGATCGGCGATGTCGCTGCCGATCGCGTCCATCGTCACCATGCCGCCCGCGATCATGTCCTGCACCATGGCCACCACCTCTGGCGGCTGCGGTTGCGCCGCCGGGTTGACGCACACCAGGCCGGCAACCTCGGGGTGATTGGCGCCGATGCGCAAGGTGAGCGCGCCACCGAGGCTGAGCCCGGCGACCACGATCTTGTCGGTGCGCGCCGCCAGCCGGGCATACGCAGCCTCGACCTCGGCCAGCCAATCGGCCCACCGCATGGGCACCAGGTCGTCGAGCTGGGTGCCGTGGCCCGGCAGGAGCGGGAGCTCGACGTGGAAGCCGGCCGCGGCGAACCCATCGGCGACGCCGCGCATGCTGGCCGGCACGCTGGTGAATCCGTGGATGACGAGAGCGCCGTGCGAACCGGAGCCGACATGCGACCAGGGCTCGGCACCGGGAAGGTGAGCAGTCATGGCCTGCAGTATGTCAGCCCTCCCGTCGTTCAAGGATCCCGGGATCACAAATACGGGTCGCCGGCGCCACCGGCGTCGTCCCACCACTCCGCAGGGGCGCCCTTGGCCTGCCAGTCCTCGAAGGGGTAGATGCAGTTCACCGGGCAGGCGGGCAGGCACTTGTCGCACCCGCTGCACAGCTCGGGGACGATCACGACGTCGGGGCCGTGGTTGAAGATCGCACCGAACTGGGGCGGGCAGTGGCGCAGGCAGGCGTCGCAGTTGATGCACTCGAGCATCTCGATCCGCAACGGCAGGTTCTTCCACTTGTCGTTGCGGGTCCGGGTGGCGATGCGGTCGGATCGGGAAGCCGCCATGACCCGAGTGTAGAGGCACCTCACCCGCTCGGATTGACCCCACGGTCAAGGTCTGATCGACTGGGTGCATGGTGGATCGAAGGCGGCACACCGAACAGGGCAACGAGCGCAAGCAGCAGCTGCTGCGCGCTGCCCAGGATCTGTTCACCGAACGGGGTTACGACGCCACTCGCATCTCCGACATCTGCGCCGCCGCGGGCGTGGCGAAGGGCCTGTTCTACTGGTACTTCCCCACCAAGGAATCGCTGTTCGCCGAGCTCGTGCGCACGATGCGGCTGCAGCTGCGCCGCGCCCAGGCCGCGGCGATGCAACCGGACGCCGACGCGCTCGTCCGCATCCGCCAGGGTTCGCAGGCCAGCGTGCGGTTCATGGCCGAGCACCAGCACTACTTCGCCCTGCTCGATGTCGAGCGCACCGACCCGGCGCTGGCCGAGGTGTTGAGGGAGGGCAGCGACGTCTACGCACTCGACGTCCGCCGGCTGGTGGTGGAAGCGCAAGCGCAGGGGTTGGTGGACGACGGCGACCCGACGTTCTACGCGGTCGGCGTGCTCGGCGCGGTGTCGTCGTTCACCCACGCGCTGCGGATGGGACGCCTCGAGATGTCGATTGACGAGCTCGCTCACCTCGTGGGCGACTGGGTCACGCGAGCATTGACCGATCGATCCGCGTCGCCAGCGACGGATCGCGGCGCAACATCACGTTGACGAATGCGTCGACGATCTGCGCCTCGAACTGCATGCCGCGCCCGGCGATGACGTAGTTGGCGGCGTCCACGGGTGGCCATGCCAGCTTGTAGGCACGCTCGCTGACCAGCGCGTCGTACACGTCGGCAACGGCGACGATGCGCGCCGACAACGGGATGTCCTCGCCCACCAGGCCACGCGGGTAGCCGGTGCCGTCCCAGCGTTCGTGGTGGCAGTGAGCCACGTCGTCGGCCATCTGCAGCACCACGGACCGACCGCCATGGAGGATGTCGTGGCCGAACGTGGTGTGCGCCTTCACCCGTTCGAACTCCTCGGATGTGAGCGCGCCGGGCTTGAGCAGGATGGCATCGGCAACACCGACCTTGCCGATGTCGTGGATGCGCGAGGCGAGTGCGAGCCGCCGCGCGAAGTCGGCGTCCTCACCGAGCTCGGTGGCGATCTCCGCCGCCAGCGCGCCGACGCGTGTGGGGTGCGCACCGGTGTCGGCGTTGTAGAACTCGGCCATCACCGCGACCTTCATGAACGACTCGACCTGGAACGCTTCCAACTCGTCGGTGCGCATCTGCACCATCTGGTCGAGCTCGGACGTGCGCAGGCGCAGGTTCTCTGCCTGGGTGCGGGTGCTCTCGGTGTCGTGCTGGATCTGCAACGTGCGGATGCGAAGCTCCGCGCCGCGTTGGATCATCTCCTCGTTCAGTGCGTAGCGCGCCTCCTGGTGCATCAGCGCCTGCTCGAAGCGCCCCATCTCGCGGTTGAGGTTGGACAGCTTCTCGCGCAGGTTCAGCGCGGTCTCGGTCATGTTCGCCTGCGCTGCGAGGTCGAGCGCATCGGCCCACTCGCGCAGCGCATGGTCGCGCAGGTGCTGGGCCACGTACAGCTCACCACGCGCGATCCGCACGATGACGACGCTGCCCGGCGACAGTGCGACGCGCCGCGCCGTGCGGTCGCGCAGCACACCGTCGGCTTCGTCGAGGCATGCGGTTGCGCGATCGAGCGACGCGAGCGACACGTACGCCATCGCGAGACGAGCGAGGATCTCGGGCACGAACTCGGTCGCGTGCTCCTTCGCCAACGCCAGTGCCGATTCGCCGAGGCTGACGGCCAGTAGTTCTTCCTTGCGGTCCGCACGCACCTTGGCCATGTTCGCGAGCGTGATCGCGTCGAGGTCGGGCCGGTTCTCGCCCTTGTTGGCCATCAGCGCGGCCTCGTAGGTGACGATGGCCTTGTCGGTCTCGCGCAGGCTGTGCTGGATGACGGCGAGCAGGTTCAGCAGCAGACCCTCGCTCGACCGTTCGCCGGTGGTTCGATAGAGCTCCACCGCGGCCTGGGCCGATGCGGCGGCTTCGGAGAAGTTGGCCGCGTGGTACTGCACGGCGGCGATCAGGTTCAGCGCGGAGACCTCGGTCTTGACCGCGCCGCACTGACGGGCGAGGTCGCGTGATTCGAGCGCGACGGCGAACGCGTCGTTGCTGGTGCCGGCCGCATAGGCGAGCTCGGCGAGACGGTAGAGCGCCTCGGACTCACCGATCGGGTCGTGGTTCGTGCGGGCCAGCACGCGTGCCTGCTGCACCAGCGATCGAGCTCGGCTCGGCTCGTTGTCCTCGTACAGGCGTGCCTGTTCGAGCAGCTCCTCGACGGAGGGTTCGCCACCACCTGAGTCACGCTGGACGGGCGTGGTCGACGCCAAGTTCTCACCTCCTGATCTGGTCATGTGCGCGTACCCGCCCGCGTGCATCACCATCGCGATGCACGCTAGTTATCGACCGATTCAGCGCCGGGGATAGCCGAAATCTCTCCAAATCGTAAGGATTCCCCGGTCAGCGGGGCGATCGCCGCTCGTATCGTGGTCGGCCGTGGACACGATGCGTCGCCCACGCGGCACACGACGCCAGGTCGAATCCTCCGCCGTTGCCGCGATCGCCCCGGTGATCGCCGTCGCGCCCGTCTGGCTGCTGGCGATCGCGGTGTTCTGGTTGCCGGTGCACGAGATCTGGCACGTGTCGTTCCTCGTGTTCTCAGGCGCGTACCTGGTCGCCGTTGTCCTGCTGTTCCTGCGACCCGTGCAGCTCTACGTGCTCGCACCACTGCTCGGCGCCCGGCGACCCACGCACGACGAAGCGGCGATCCTGGCTCCGGCCTGGCGCCCCGTGTTGCAGTTCAACGACCTGCCGTTGCACCGCTACGTGCTCGCGGTCCTGCCGTCCAACGAACTGAACGCGTTCGCCTGCGGCGGCCACCTCGTGGTGGTCACCAGCTATGCGCTCGAGGAGCTCCCGCGCGACGAGCTGAGCGGTGTGCTGGCCCACGAGCTCAGCCACCACCTCGGGCTGCACACGGTGGCGCTCTCCCTCGCACAGTGGTTGTCGGTGCCGGTGCTGGTGCTCGCCCGCGTCGGTTTCTTCCTGCAGAACGTCGCATCGGCTGCGACGAGCAGCTTCGTGCAGCACTCCGCGGCCATGACCGCCGTCGGCCGTCTGATCGCCGCCCTGCTCACCATCGTGTCGTGGGTGTTCCTCACCGGGTTGCTGCTCAGCAACGTGCTGTCCAACGCTGTCGGCCGCAAGGCGGAGTTCCAGGCCGACCGACGAGTCGTCAACATGGGGTTCGGTCGTCCGTTGGCCATGGCGTTGCGGCGGGTGGTCGCCGAGTTCGGCAGCGATCGGGCCACCTCCTTGGCCGATCGACTCGCCCGGAGCCACCCCCCGGCCCGCACACGCGTGGCCCGCATCGAGGCACAGATGAGGGGCCGTCGGTAATCTCAGCGGATGACAACTGCCATCGAGCCAAGGCACTGGTTCGCCGCTTCGGCGAGACAGAGGCCGTCGCCGGCGAGGATCTGGCCGTCGCGTCGGGTGAGATCTACTGGTTCCTGGGCCCGAACGGGGCCGGCAAGAGCACCACCGTGCGAATGCTGACAACCCTTCTCAAACCCACCTCCGGCACCGCGCGCGTCGCAGGTCACGACGTCGCCACCGAAGCCGAACACGTCCGGCTGCGCATCGGGGTCGCGCTGCAGGACGCTGCACTCGACCCGAAGCAGACCGGTCGCGAACTGCTCGATCTCCAGGGCCGCCGCTACGGCTGTCCAAGGCCGAACGCAATCGGCGGGTGGGCGATCTGCTCGAACTGGTGTCGATCGGCGACGCCATCGATCGGCGCATCGGCACCTACTCCGGCGGGATGAAGCGCCGCCTCGACCTGGCCGCGGCACTCGTCCACGAGCCCGAGGTGCTGTTCCTGGACGAGCCGACCACGGGCCTCGACCCCACCAGCCGCGCGGCCGTGTGGAACGAGGTGCGGTACCTGAACGAGGAGCTGGGCCTCACCATCCTGCTGACCACGCAGTACCTCGAGGAAGCGGACGCGTTGGCGAACCGGGTCGGCATCATCGCCCGCGGAAAGCTGGTCGCCGAGGGAACACCCGACGAGTTGAAGCGCTCGATCGGCAGCGACCTCATCGTTGCACGCGTCGCCGCCGGCAGCGGGCAGGCCGCGGCCGATGCGGTGGCGGAGCTCGCTCAGGTCGAGCGAACCGAGATCGCCCACGACCCCGCGGGCGACGAAGTCGTGATGTCGGTGGCCGACGGCGTCGCCGCGATCAGCCCCGTCGCCATCGCTCATCACCAGCCTCGCGGTGCCCGTCGTCGCGCTCGGGCTGATCCTGGGCATCCACGTCGCCACCGGCATGCTCGGTCTGCTGGTGTTCGTCCTCATGGCCGGCGTGTGGGGGCTCGCGTTCACCGGCTTCCCGTATGCGATCGCGTTGCGCACGGGCAACCCGACGGCGGTGAACAACGCGTTCCTGCTGTCTTCCCGTTCGCGTTCCTCACCACTGCTTACCTGCCCCAGCAGGCGATGACCGGCTGGCTGGCGAGCGCGGTGAAGGTGAACCCCACGACCTATCTGCTCGAGGGCACGCGCGCCCTGCTGCAGACGGGTTGGGAGTGAGGGCGCCTCGGCAAGGCGCTGCTCGCGATCGGCTTGATGGGCCTGCTGTCGTTCACGCTCGCGTTCCGGGCACTGCGCGGGCGGGTGAACCGCAGCTGACCGCGACACCACACCTGCGGCCTCCAGGTCGAGGATCGCGGGGATTCCGCCGTTCGCCACCCTCACATTCTGGCAACATGGCCTCGTGGCAGTGATCGACACGTACGAGTTGTCCGACCGTTATCGACTCGACGACGGGAGGGTCTTCCTCAGCGGGTCACAGGCGCTCGCCCGCCTGCCCTACGAGCAGCTGCGCGCCGATCGCCGCGCCGGGCTGAACACTGCGGCGTACATCACCGGCTACCCGGGCAGCCCGTTGGCGGGTTACGACCGCGACGTGATCGCCGCCGCCAAGCTCGCCGAGGCCGACGGCTTGCGGATGCTGTTCCAGCAGGCGATGAACGAGGAGCTCGCCGCCACGGCGGTGATGGGCTCGCAACTGGCCGTCACACTGGATTCGTGTCGGTACGACGGCATCATCGGCATCTGGTACGGCAAGGCACCTGGTCTGGATCGGGCGAGCGATGCGCTTCGCCACGCCACGTTCGCCGGCACG
>JAYVMH010000355.1:0-5048 GCA_043759015.1 Actinomycetota bacterium | reverse complement strand
AAATACATTGGCACGCCATTGGCAACGAGGGGCGAAAAACCAGCGAGCCACTCCGAAGAGTGGCTCTGACCTGGGGATTTCTTGGCAGCCCCAACGGGATTCGAACCCGTGCCGCCACCTTGAGAGGGTGGTGTCCTAGGCCACTAGACGATGGGGCCAGGCTGCG
Organism: Actinomycetota bacterium; assembly: GCA_043759015.1. GTDB lineage: Bacteria > Actinomycetota > Acidimicrobiia > Acidimicrobiales > Ilumatobacteraceae > UBA668. The sequence goes on along the minus strand of JAYVMH010000355.1, from coordinate 4,882 downwards.
TCGGCGACCAGTGCTGAGGAGGGCACGTGACGCCTATGTGTTGTTGGGGAGCAAGGAATCGAACCCTGAATAACAGAACCAGAATCTGCTGTGTTGCCTGTTACACCACTCCCCATCGGGTTTCCCCGAAGGCGCACGAATCCTAGCAAGGGTCCCCGGCAACTCCCACCTGCGAGATCAGCCGGTGACACGGAGCAGACGGTCGAACCCGATGATGCGGCCCACCGACACTCCCGCGGCCTCCCTCACCTCGTGCCAGAACGCGGTGCCGCCACGCACGACACTGGTCGGGGTGGGCGACACGTACGCGACGAGGCCGAGCTCCTCGCCAACCAGGCGGATCCGCATCGAGTGATACGGGTCGCTCACGAGCAGCACCCGCCGCACTCCAAGGCGGGCGAGCAGTTCCCGCGCCGCGACGAGCTCGTCGTACGACGTGGCGCCACCGACCAGGGCGATGGCGGACGCGGGCACGCCGCGGGCCTCGAGATACTTGGCCGACGCCTGCGCCTCCGTGAATCGGTCGCCCTCACGCTTGCCACCAGTGGTGACCACCAGCGGCGCAAGTCCGCGACCCCACAAGACCACCACATGGTCGAGCCGAGCAGCCAGTTGTGGCGACGGCCTGCCGTCGTACTGTGCGGCGCCGAGCACGACGATCGCGTCGACCGGCCGAGCCTGATCGCTGGTGCCAGTTCGGTAGACGAGCAAGAGGTTGACGAGGTAGTAGGCGACGCCGACGGAGACGAACCCGAGAAGGGTCCACACGACGCGTCGCAGCCACACTCGCTTGGGCCGCGGCGCGCCGCCGTCGGGTGTCATCGGCTCGTCGCCGCCCGCGGGTACCACGGATTCGTCTGTCACCCGATGGTGACCACGACGGCGCGCAGGCGGCGCATCGTCTCGGCGCGTCCCAACACCTCGAGCGATTCGAACAGTGGTGGCCCAACGGTGCGACCCGTGACCGCGACCCGCGCCGGCGCCTGCGCCTTGCCGGGCTTCACACCGTGCGCGGCAGCGACCAACTCCATCGCGGCCTTCAACGATTCGGCCGTCCACTCCCCCAACGCTTCGAACGCAGCGATCACGTCGCGGAGCAACGCGACCGACTCAGGCGCGGATGCCACCTTCGCCCATGCGTCGGGGTCGATGTCGGGTTCGGCGAGGAACAGGAAGTCGACGACGCGCGGCGCGTCGGCCAGCGTGGTGCTGCGCGGTTGGATGACCGGCGCCATCGCGAGGAACACGCTCGCGTCGAAAAGGTCAGCGGGGAACGGCGCGTCGGGGGCGAACAGCCACGGCTTGCACGCCTCGAGGAAGTCGACGGGCGACATCTTCCGGATGTACTCGCCATTGAAGGCGGCGAGCTTCTTGAGATCGAAGAAGGCCGACGAGTGGTTGACGTCCTCGAGGCGGAAGTCGTCCTGCATCTGCGGCCACGGCTGGATCTCCTCACCACCCTTGGGTGCCCACCCGAGCGTCATCAGGTAGTTCACCATCGCCTCCGAGAGATAGCCCTCGTCGCGGTACATCTCCAGCGCCACCTTGTCGCGACGCTTGGAGAGCTTCTTACGCGCCTCGTTCACCAGCACCGGCACGTGCGCCCACGCCGGGGGTTGGTGCCCGAGCCCTTGCCAGATCAACTGCTGCTTGGGCGTGTTCGGAAGATGCTCCTCGGCGCGCACGACGTGGGTGATGTCCATCGACATGTCGTCGACGACGTTGGCGAGAAGGAACATCGGTGTGCCGTTCCCGCGCAGGAGCACGAAATCCTCGATCAGCGAGTTCTCGAACGCCACGTCACCGCGCACGAGATCGTGCACCACGGTCGAGCCCTGCGGAACACGGAAACGAAGCACGTTGCCCGGCGCCGCGGCCAGCCCTCGATCGCGCGACCACCCCTGGTAGCCCTGGTTGCCCTCCACCTTGTTGCGTGCGTCGACGTCGGCCGAGGTCATGTCGCAGTAGTACGCGTGACCGTCCTCGAACAACCGCTGTGCCGCCGCGACGTGCTGGTCGGCGAAGTGGCTCTGGAAGTAGGGGCCCTCGAAGTGCGGGTCGTCGGCGTGGATGCCGATCCAATCCAGTGCGTCGATGATGCCCTGCGTCCACTCCGGTCGGTTGCGCGCCTCGTCGGTGTCTTCGATGCGCAACACGAAGGTGCCGCCCTGGCTGTGGGCGAGCGCCCAGTTCCACAGTGCCGTGCGTGCTCCGCCGACGTGGAAGAACCCGGTGGGCGACGGCGCGAATCGATAGCGAGGACCGGTCATGACGCTTCGAGGCTACCCATCCCCGCCGGTCGGACCTCGGCGGATCAGGCGAGCAGGGCCAGCGTGCGGAGCTGGCGGACCGCAACGGTGAGCGTGGTGAGGTCGTGAGCGTCGACGCGTCGGAGATCGGTGAAGATCGCCACCGACGTGGCGATGAGGCGCTCGAAGGCGTGGAACCAGTCGGTGACACCGCCCACTCGAAGCGTGTCGGCCGTGAGGTCTGCGAGCGCGGCAACGAGGTCGTCACGAAGTGCGGCACGGGCCTGCGTCTGCCAGCGCGTGCTCCGCGGAAGGCCGCCGATCGCATCCCACAACCAGGCCAGCTCGAGCGTGTCGAACACCTGCCAGTACGCCGACGCAACCCGGTTCACGGGGCTGTTCTCGCGAGCGGCGAGGTCGATGACATCGAACCCGGTGTGCAGCAACGACCATTGCACGCTGCGCTGGGCGAGGTCCTCGGGCACGCCCGAGGCGAGCCGACCGGCTTCGCTGGCGAAGACGGCCTCGCGCATCCGTCCCTGCAGGTGGCCCTCGAGCGAGACCGACAGCTCGCCGATGCCCGGACGGAACTCGCTCACCGCCGTACCGATGTCGAGGGGCAGCGTGCGATGGCGCATCAGCCACAGCGTGGCCCGCTCGGTCATCTGGCGCAGCTCGAGGAAGAGCTCCATCTGCACGTCGGCCTTCACCGCGCCGGTCAGCGAATCGACCCGGTGCCACAGTTCCGAGGTGCCCAGGATGTCGCGCGCCGCCACCCATGCGCGCGTGGTGTTCACCACGCTCATGCCCGTCTCTTCGGCGATGCGATGGTCGAACGAGATGCCCTGGATGTTCACCAGCTGGTTGCCGACCTGCGTGGCGATGATCTCCCGGCGGAGGCGGTGGCCGCGGATCTCGTCGGCGTACCGGTCGCGCAGCGTCGACGGGAAGTACCGGATGAGCTCGGGCTCGAGATACGGGTCGTCGGGCAGGTCGCTGCGCGTGATCTCGGTGATGTTGGAGCTCTTCGTGTAGGCGAGCAGCACCGAGAACTCGGGAGTGGTCAGACCGGTGCCGGCGGCCTGGCGCTCGGCGATCTGACGATCGGTGGGAAGGAACTCGAGCGCCCGGTTCAGCCACCCTTCGGCTTCGAGCAGGTTCAAGTACCGACTGTGGACGTTCACCATCGGCAGCGCCTGACGTCGGGCGATGGCCAGCGCCAACGTCTGTGCTCTGTTGTCGTCGAGCACCAGCTCGCCGACCTCGTCGGTCATCGTCGCCAGCACGTCGTTGCGCTGCTCGATCGTCAACGCGCCCTTCAGCACCGCGGCGCCGAGGAGGATCTTGATGTTCACCTCGTGGTCGCTGCAATCGACGCCGGCCGAGTTGTCGATCGCATCGGTGTTGATGAGGCCGCCGTTGAGCGCGTACTCGACCCTGCCCCGTTGGGTGAAGCCGAGGTTGCCGCCCTCGCCGACCATGCGGCAGCGAAGCTCGGAGCCGTTGACGCGCAAGCTGTCGTTGGCGCGATCACCGACTTCGGAGTGGGTCTCGCCCGCGGCCTTCACGTACGTGCCGATGCCGCCGTTCCACAGCAGATCCACCGGCGCCCTCAGGATGGCGGAGATCAGTTCGACCGGCGTGAACGATTCGCGATCAGTGCCGAGTCGTCGACGAGAAGCTTCGGTGAGCTCGATGGTCTTCAACGTGCGAGGGAACACACCGCCGCCCGATGAGATGAGCGTGGCGTCGTAGTCCGCCCAACTCGACCGTGGTAGCGCGAACATGCGCTGGCGCTCGACGAACGACACCGCGGGGTCCGGGTCGGGGTCGAGGAAGATGTGCCGGTGGTCGAACGCGGCAACGACCTTCAGGTGGGCTGAACGAAGCATCCCGTTCCCGAACACGTCGCCGCTCATGTCGCCCACGCCGACGACGGTGAGCTCGTCGCGCACGACGTCCTTGCCCAACGTGGCCGCGTGACGACGCACGCTCTCCCATGCACCGCGGGCGGTGATGCCCATCACCTTGTGGTCGTAGCCGACGCTCCCACCCGACGCGAACGCATCGTCGAGCCAGAATCCGTAGTCGCGGGCGATCCCGTTGGCGATGTCGCTGAACGTCGCCGTGCCCTTGTCCGCGGCGACCACGAGGTACGGATCGTCGTCGTCGTAACGCACCGTTTCCGGCGGCGGCACGATGTCGTCGCCGACGATGTTGTCGGTGAGGTCGAGCAGCCCGGCGATGAACTGCCGGTAGCACGCGACCCCTTCTGCGCGAACTTCGTCGGCGTTCGTCGGTGGTCGCTTCAACACGAAACCACCCTTCGCGCCGGTCGGCACGATGACGGCGTTCTTCACGATCTGCGCCTTCACCAACCCGAGCACCTCGGTGCGGAAGTCCTCACGACGATCGCTCCAGCGGATCCCGCCGCGTGCGATGCGCCCGTTGCGCAGATGCACGCCTTCCACGCGGGGCGAGCACACCCAGATCTCGAACATCGGCCTCGGGAGCGCAAGGTCGGGAACCTTGGAGGTGTCGAACTTGAACGCGATCACCTCGCGGTGCCCGCTGTTCGGACCCGAACGGAACGCGTTGGTGCGAACCGTCGCGTCGATCAGTGCCAGCAGCGC
>JAYVMH010000354.1:0-5054 GCA_043759015.1 Actinomycetota bacterium | reverse complement strand
TTCGGCTTCATCACGTCCTCGAGGCCGGGAGTGGCGAGCGTGAGCCTCGTACGCGCACCGGGGGCGATCGTGTTGCTCTTCACGTTGTAGCGGCTGAGCTCTTTGGCGATGATCTGACTGAACGTCGCGATGCCTGTCTTGGCGGCCCCGTAGTTGCTCTGGCCCGGGTTGGAGAACAGACCCGACGTACTGCTGGTGTGCACGATGTTGCGCGGCTTGGAGATGCCGGCCTTGTGCTGTTCACGCCAGTAGGTGGCGGCCCATCGGCTCGGAGCGAAGTGGCCCTTCAGGTGCACTGCGATCACTGCGTCCCACTCGGCCTCGGTCATGTTGACGAGGACGCGGTCGCGAAGGATGCCGGCGTTGTTGACGAGGATGTCGAGATCGCCGAACGTCTCGATGGCCTGGTTGACCACTCGCTGCGCGCCTTCCCAGTCGGCGACGTTGTCGCCGTTGACGACCGCCTCGCCGCCCATGGCCCGGATCTCCTCGGCCACCTGCTGCGCCGGAGTGATGTCCGCTCCGGTGCCGTCGTTCGTGCCGCCGAGATCGTTCACGACCACCTTGGCTCCCTCGCCCGCGAAGAAGAGCGCGTGCTCGCGCCCGATCCCGCGGCCAGCGCCGGTGATGATGGCCACGCGTCCGTCGAGAGAACCCATCTGGTACTACCTCCTGTAGAGCTCGAACCGTGACGCTAGTGATGCAGGGGCGCTGGGCGAGAACCGGCGTCGCGCGGCCGCGTCAGGGCGCCTTGTCAGAGGGCCGAGTCAGGCGGGCGCGTACGTGAGGTTCACGACGGTGCCCCGAGGGAACGTCGCGCCCTCGGCGGCGGGTTGCCCGTTCACCTGGAGGCCGATGAACGCGAGGCCGGGGTTGCCCACGGGAGGGCCGACGACGAAGCCTGCGGCCACCAGCGCCGCCTCGATGTCGGGGATGTTGAGGCCGGCGACGGGCGGGATCGGGAGCAGCTCCGGGCCCTTGCTGGGGAACACGATCACGGTGCCACCCTTCGGCGCAGTACTACCGGCCGCGGGGTCCTGACGGGCGATCTGCCCGACCGCTACCGTGGCGCTGAACTCGTCGGCACCCTGGTTGTCGACGAGCCCGAGATCCGTGAGCGTGGTGGTCGCCTCGGCGAGCGTCTTGGCGGTGAGATCGGGCACCGTGCGCGGGGCCGGACCCTTGGAGGGGACCAGACGAACCGCCGTGCCCTTGGTGACGTTCGCACCGGCGAGGAGCGTCGGCGAGTCCGGTACCGACCACTTCATCACCGTGTTCAGAAGCGCCTTCTCGTCGAACACGCCGTCGGCGACCTCCACGGTGAGGCCGAGTTGCTGGAGCTTGGCCGACGCCACGTCGACCGCGAGCCCGGCGAGCTCGGGCAGCACGCGTGGCGCCGGGCCGGTGCTGACGAAGAGCGTGATCGCGCTGTTCTTCTCCACGGCGCTGCCCACCGGTGGCGCGGTGCGGATGACGAGACCGACGCCGACGGTTTCGCTGGCCTCCTGAGCCGTCGTTCCCTTGAAGTCGCCGGCGATCGCGTTGAGCGCGACGCCCTGCTCCATGCCGACGACGTCGGGCACCGTTCGAGTCTGCGGCTGCGCGTAGTACCACGCGAGCGCGCCACCGGCGAGCGCCATCACGAGCAGCACAGCAATGAGCCATCGTCGACCGGTGCTCGGAGGGGCGGGCGGTTCCGGGAACTCGTCGCGCGGATCGAAGTCGGGGTCCACCGCGTCCACCGTCGTGGTGGTCATCACGCCGGGGGACGTGAGGCCGGGGGACGTGAGGCCGGGGGACGTGCTCGGCATCACCGCGGTCGGCGGTTCGGGTCGCGCCGATGACCCAACCGGCCGTGGCGACTGCGGTGGTGCCGGCGGCGGCAGGGCCGGCACGATCGAGGGCACGGTGGACGCAACGGACGAGGCCGACGACGAGGCCGAGGCCGACGCCGACGACGCCAACGACGCCGCCAACGACGACGCCAACGACGACGCCAGAAGGGGTCCCGTGGGGTCGACGGGCTCCGAGGGGCTGCCGGGATCGGCGCCGAACAACGAATTGGCGAGGATGGGGAGCGGCTCGGGCCGCGGCAGTCGTTCCGCCGATTGCACCAGCGCGCGACCGAACTCGGCGGCCCCGTAGCGATCGCGCGGGCTCGGCCTGGCGGCGCGTTCGAGCACGGACGCAAGGGGGCCGAGGTCGGCCGACACGGGCAACAGCTTGTCCACCCGGTTGCCGAGCGTTGCGACCGTGGAGTCGCCGACGAACGGCACCGAACCGGTGAGCGTCTCCAGCAGGGTGAGGCACAGGGAGTACACGTCGCTGCGCGCCTCGAGCGGCTGGCCGACGGCCTGCTCGGGCGACGTGTACTTCGCGACGTCGTTGCTGCGGTGTGCCGGGCCGCCGCTCGCCTCGGCGAGCACCTGGGAGAGACCCGCGTCCACCACGCGCAGTCGACGGTCGTCGCCGAACACGAGCGTGGACGGGCGGATGTCGCCGTGCACAAGGCCACGCCGATGCAGTACGTCGAGCGCCTTGCAGGCGTCGAGGCCGACCAGGATCGCCTGCGACGCGCTGAGCAGGCGACCACGGTCGAGCACGTCGCGAAGGCTGCCGCCGGTGAGCTGCTCGCTGACCACGTAGAGCACTCGGTGGCCATTGAACTCGGTGATGCCCCAGGTGTAGGCGACGGCGATGTTCGGATGGTGCAGCGAACCGGCCAGCTCCATCGCGGCGCGGAACCGCTCCTGCACCTCGGGACGGGCACTGATGTCAGGGTGGACCATCTTCACGATCACGGGGCGGTGCAGCTCTTCGTCGAACGCCTCGAAGAGGGCACTGTCGACAGACGCTCCCCGGCGCGCGCCGAGGCGATACCTACCCGCCACCAACCGAGGAGGCTGGGGCGCCGAGAGTTGCGGGTGATCAGCCGACATGGCGGTGATTGAAGCTATCCCGATGTGGACCGAGGCGGTACGCGCGGTGCGAAATCGACCGGCACGGGCGAGAATGATCACTGTGCGTGTCAAGTTCCGTCGGCCCCAATGGCAGCTGCTCGTCGTCAGCCTGGCGATCGCGATCTGCCTGGTAGCGATCGGTGTTGCGCTGTCGATCTCGATCACCGGACGCGCGGCCGAGAACCTGCCCGCGGTGATCGAGCAGATCGACCCTGTGCCCGCCGCCGTGCGAGTGCCCTCTCAGACGTCGGTGTTCGTGGACCTGCTCGCGGGCTACACCGGGGTGCTGGTGGTCGATGGTCTGGAGCTGAAGACCGTGAACATCGAGGACCTGCAGGACAAGAACAAACCGGGCCAGCAGATCACACTCCCACCGACCACGATCTTCGAGCCGGGGAACGCAACGTTGACGTTCAAACCCGCCGACGGCGCCGACATCAAGGACTTCAGCCAGGGCGAGCACGTGGTGCACGTCATCTACTGGAAGCTCGCCGAAGGCCGCAACAGCGCCCAATCCTTCACCTGGTCCTTCAACGTCTTCTGACCCCACTCGCGGCCGGTCACCGGCCCGCTTCAGGACGGCAGCTCGCCGGACTCGAGCAGATGCCGGAAGCCGTCCTCATCCAGCACCGGCACACCGAGTGATTCGGCCTTCGTCAGCTTGCTCGCACCCGGATCCGCTCCGACCACCACGGCGAACGTCTTGGCGCTGACACTGCTCGGGCTCTTGCCACCGCGATCCTTGATCGCCGCTTCGGCTTCGTCGCGGCTGAAGCCCTCGAGCGTGCCGGTGACCACGACGGCCTTGCCGGCGAGCGTCGGCGGCAGCACGCTGACGTCGATGCGGCCGAAGTCGACGCCGGCCAGACGCATCTTCTCGACGAACGACCGGTTCGCCGGGTTGGAGGACCAACGCACGATCGATGCGGCGATCGTCGGGCCCACGCCGTCGGTCGTGGCGAGCTCGACCTCGGAGGCGGCCATGATCGCGTCGAGCGTGCCGAACCGTCGCGACAGCGCTTCGCTCGCCGACGGCCCGAGGCCCTTCGCACCGAGCGCGGTGAGCACCCGTGGCAGTGGCCGCGACTGGGAACCCTCGATCGCTGCCAGCAGGTTGTCGGCCTTCGTGGTACCCCACTTCTCCAGGCTCATCAACTGCTCACGCGTCAGCGAGTAGATGTCGCCCGCGTCGACGACGAGACCGGCCTCGCTGAGCTGCATCACCGTCTGGTCCCCGAGACCCTCGATGTCCATCGCTCCGCGCGAGCCGAAGTAGATGATGCGTTGGTCACGCTGGAACGGGCAGTCGGGCTCGACGCACCGGGTGTCGGCCTCGCCGTCCGGGCGCACGAGCTCGGTCTGCAACGGGCACGGGCAGAGCTTCGGGAACGCCCACGGTCCGATGCCGTCCGGTCGCAGGCTGAGCACCGGGCCCACCACCTCGGGGATGACGTCGCCGGCCTTGCGGACCACCACGGTGTCGCCAGGTCGCACGTCCTTCAGGCGAACCTGGTCCTCGTTGTGCAACGTCGCCATCGCGACCGTCGACCCACCGACGAACACGGGCTCGAGGACCGCGAACGGAGTGGTACGGCCGGTACGCCCGACCGACACCTGGATGTCGCGCAGGATCGTCGTTCGCTCCTCCGGAGGGAACTTGAACGCGATCGCCCATCGCGGCGCGCGTGACGTGAAGCCGAGTTGCTCCCGTTGCGCGAGCGAGTCCACCTTGACCACAGCGCCGTCGATCTCGTAGCCGAGGTCGTGACGATGTTGCTGCCAGTGACGGCAGAACTCGTACACCTCCTCCAACGTGTCGACGACGCGGATCTCGGGGTTCACCGGGAACCCGAGCGCCCGGAGGTGCTCGAGCGTCTCGTGATGCGACGTGAAGTCCGGGCCACCCTGCACCTCGCCGAGCTGGTAGCTCCAGAACGACAGCTCCCGCTCCGCGGTCACCGAAGGGTCTTTCTGGCGGAGGCTGCCCGCACCCGCGTTGCGCGGATTCACCGGCACCGGTTCGGGTTTGCGACCGGCGGCGACGCGCACGACGTTCTCTGCCTCCTTGGCCGCCTTCAGGCGCTCGAACGCATC
>JAYVMH010000353.1:0-5070 GCA_043759015.1 Actinomycetota bacterium | reverse complement strand
ATCGCCGAAGGAACCTCGGCCGAAGTACAGCGCAACGAGAAGGTCATCGAGGCCTACCTCGGCGCCGACCACAAGGCTCACTGAAGGAACACCATGGCAAAGACACTGCTCAAGGTCACCGGCCTGAAGGTGGCGTACGGTGGCATCCAGGCCGTCAAGGGTGTGTCTTTCGAAGTGATGGAAGGCGAACTCGTGAGCCTGATCGGTGCCAACGGTGCCGGCAAGAGCACCACCTTGAAGACGGTCTCTGGTGTCCGTCCGGTCACCAAGGGGTCCATCCGGTTCGACGGCCAGGACATCACCAAGATGCCTGCCCACAAGCGCACCGAGCTGGGCATCTGCCAGGCGCCGGAAGGCCGAGGCATCTTCCCCGGCATGACGGTGATGGAGAACCTGGACATGGGGTGCTGGACCCGCAAGGACCGCAAGGACCGCAAGAGCGCATCGCGACAGTCCGATCTCGAACGGGTCTTCGAGCTGTTCCCCCGCCTCGCCGAACGCAAGAACCAGGCAGGCGGCAGCATGTCCGGCGGCGAGCAGCAGATGCTCACCATCGGCCGCGCGCTGATGAGCCGACCACGCGTCTTGCTGCTCGACGAACCGTCGATGGGCCTCGCCCCGATGCTGATCAAGCAGATCTTCGACATCATCACCGAGATCAACAACCAGGGCACCACTGTGCTGCTCGTGGAGCAGAACGCGGCGCAGGCCCTGCGCCGCGCACACCGCGCCTACGTCCTCGAGACCGGTCACGTCGTCAAGACCGACGAGGCCCACAAGCTCCTCGACGATCCCGCCGTGCGGGCCGCGTATCTCGGCGGCGCCTGACCCACCTCGTCGCCGACCAGTGGTCCGTGGTTTGCGTCGACGGCCAGATGGTGAACGGCTCGCAGCGCACTACCTTGACGGCGTGACGCGACTCGACAGCACCCAGGCCGTTCCGCAACCGACACTGCGCGAGCCCGACCGGACCGAATGCGAGGTGCTGCTCATCCGCCATGGTCGCTCCGCCGACATCGTGCCCGGTTCGGCGGAGTCGGCGGACCCGCCCCTGCACGACCTCGGCGTGCAGCAGGCGGAGCTCCTGGCGCGCCGGCTCGGGGGCAAGACCATCCATGCCGTGTACAGCTCGCACCTGGCCCGGGCGTTCCAGACTGCGGCGCCGCTCGCACGGTCGCGTAGCCTCGACGTAGAGATCCACCCCGAGCTCGAGGAGGTACGACTGGGCGACTGGGGCCACGGGGAGTTCCGGCGGCGCGCTGCCGTGCGAGACCCGGAGTGGGTTGCATGGAGCACGACCGGTCGATGGGACGGCATTCCAGGCGGGGAAGGCGACGACGCGTTCCGGGCACGAGTGGCCGGTGTGGTCGACGACCTCTCCGCCCGACACCGCGGTCAGACGATCGCCGTCGTCGCCCACGGGGGCACGATCAACGCCTACGTGGCACATCTCTTCGGTATGCATCGATCGCTCGTGTTCACCTGCGAGAACACCAGCATCACCGCGCTCCGCATCGGCGACGCCGGTGCCACCATCGTCACCGTCAACGACTGCCACCACCTCTACGATCCGGTGCTGGGCCCGGGCTGAGCACCCGGTACGTTCGCCCGCATGAGCGAACGCCCCGCACCAATGCGCACCCGAGTCACCGAGCTGCTCGGTGTGGACTATCCGATCGTGCAGGCACCGATGGGCTGGATCGCCCGCAGCCAGCTCGCATCCGCGGTCAGCAATGCCGGTGGGCTGGGCATCATCGAGACATCGAGCGGCGAGCTCGACATCGTTCGCGAGGAGATCCGCAAGATGCGCGACCTCACCGACAAGCCGTTCGGCGTGAACATCGCCCAGGCGTTCGTGCGCGACCCGGGGATCGTGGACTTCGTCGTCGGCGAGAACGTGCGCTTCGTCACCACCTCCGCGGGTGACCCGAACAAGTACACGGCGCAGTTGAAGGCCGCCGGCCTCACCGTGTTCCACGTGATTCCCACGTTGGCGGCGGCGCTGAAGGCCATCGCCGCCGGTGTGGACGGGTTGGTGGTCGAAGGCGGCGAGGGTGGCGGGTTCAAGAACCCCCGCGACGTCGCGTCGATGGTGCTGCTGCCGCTGGTGGCCAGCAAGGTCGGCGTGCCGATCATCGCCGCCGGCGGCATCACCGACGGCTGGGGCATGGCAGCCGCGTTCGCGCTCGGGGCGCAGGGCGTGCAGATGGGCACCCGAATGGTCAGCGCCGTCGAGTCGCCGGTGCACGAGAACTGGAAGCAGGCAATCGTCGGCGCCGCCGAGACCGACACCGTGTTCCTCAACCGATTCAGCAAGCCCGGGCTGCGCGCGTTGCGAACGGAACGCACGACGCGCCTCGAGCGCGACGAGCACGTCGACATGGCGGAGTTCGGCCGTACTCGCGACCTCTACTTCGGCGGCGACCTGGAGGCCGCGATCGCGCTCACCGGTCAGGTGGCAGGTCGCATCGAGTCGATCGCCCCGGTGGCCGAAATCATCCACGACACGGTGCGCGAGTTCCGTGCCCGCGTGGCGTTCCTCCAACAATTCATCTGAGATCCACCACAAGAAGCGTTGCGGCGACTACAATTCAGTGTCACGGGTGGAGACCGCGGGTTGTTTGGCGTTCCTGGAGGTCCTCCGATGACAGCACTGCTCGAACAAGTCAAGGCACTGGCCCGCATCGCGCTGTATCTTCTCTTGGCGTTCCTCGCCATCCAGTTGTGGCAGGACCCGTCGGGCGCAGCGCACGCAACCACCACCTTCGTCGGTGGCATCGGCCACTTCTTCGCCGCGTTCTTCGACAAGATCGGCGCGTTCGCCAAGGGTCTGACGAAGTAGCCCGCCGGCTCGCCCGGCCCGTCAGTCGTGTGCCTGGGCAACCAGGTGGTGCGCGCTCACGTTCACCTTCGACGTGCTGTTCCACAACCACGCCGTCACACCCATCACCGTCGTCGCCCCCGCGACGTGGAGCACGACGAGCCCGGCGGGGAGGCCGGAGCCGTACTGGATGTAGCCGATCGCGCCCTGCACCACAGCAGCAAGGATCCAGGCCGTGATCGGGGCGTCGAGCACCTCTCGATCGTGCCGAAGCCGGCGCAGCTGCCACAGCGTCGAGAGCGCGACCGCGACGGCCACCCACACGATCGTCCCATGGATGCGGCTGACCCACTTGAGAGCCGTGCCGTTGATGTCGGTCTCGGATCCGAAGAAGCGGCGAGCCTTGACATCACCCGCGTGAGGACCGGTGCCCGTCACCACCGTGCCGGCGAGGACCGCGATCCACGTCCACACGGCCAGCCACCGCACCCGGCGACGGATGCGCGGCACCACGGCAGCGACGCGCTCGCCGTCGTCGGGCTGACCGGATCGAACGAGCATCGTCACCGCGATCCACACCAGGATCATCGACAGCACGAAGTGCAACTGCACCGTCACCGGATGCAGGTTCGCCCAGACGACGATCGCCCCGACCACCCCCTGCGCCGGCACGCCGAACAGCATCAGGAACCCGAGGACGAGCAGGTCGCGTCGGCGGGGGCGCCGATACCACGCGGCCGCTGCGGCAAGTGCCACACCGACGCAGACGAGGAACGTGAACAGTCGGTTGACCTGTTCGATCGCCGAGTGCCTCGAGGAGAGGTCGACGACCCTGGTGCCGTTGCAGTTGGGCCAGTCGTCGCAGCCGAGACCCGAGTTGGTGAGGCGCACTGCCGCGCCCGACACGCAGATGATCGACAGCAGCACCAGCGCGGCGACGCAGATCGAACGGAACTCACGAGGCGTGAACCCCTTGGCCCGCACGCGTCGGAACGACGCCTTCAGTCGTTCCATGCCGGGTCCTTCACGGCTGGGAGGCTACGGGAACACAGCATGCAAGGGCCAGCCGCCTCGATCGCTACGGTTCCTGGCGTGCTGTCCAGCTACGACGACTACCCGATCCACCAGGCTTGCGTGCCCATCGCGCACACGGCAACCGCCGACGCGAACCACTACGACCGGTACTTCTTCAACGGCTACTCCCGACACTCCGATCTGTACTTCGGGTTGGCGATGGGGCTCTACCCGAATCGTCACGTCGCCGATGCTGCGTTCTGTGTCGTCCACGCTCGGCAGCAGACCAGCGTGTATCGGTCGCAACGCGCGCCGCAGGATCGACGGCACGCCACAGCGCTCGGGCCGATCGAGGTCGAGATCGTCGAGCCGCTCCATGCGCTGCGGCTGAAGGTCGACGCTCCCGAGCACGGGCTGCGCTGCGACCTGTTGTTCGAGAGCCGCTCGGCCGCGATCGAGGAAGGCCACTTCCACCTGCGCGCCGGCGTGCGCACGGTGTTCGACTACACCCGGCTCACCCAGTTCGGCGCATGGACCGGATGGCTCGAGGTCGACGGTGAACGGCTCGACGTTCGACCCGACGACGTGTGGGGCTCCCGCGATCGGTCGTGGGGCATCCGCCCGGTCGGCGAGTCGGCACCGTCGGGTGCACCGGTCGGCCTCCCACAGTTCTTCTGGCTGTGGGCGCCGGTCAACTTCCCGTCGTTGTCCACGCACTTCGATGTCAACGAGTTCGCCGACGGTCGGCGATGGCATGAGACGGGCACGATCGCCCCGGTCGGCGAGCAGCCACGCGGCATGCGCACCGTCGACTGGCGCGTCCACTGGCGGCCCGGCACCCGATGGGCCGACGCGTTCGAGTACGACCTCACCGACTGGGACGGTGGCGTCAGCACCGTCCGGATGCGACCCCGCTACGAGTTCCAGATGAAGGGCATCGGCTACGGGCACCCGGAGTACGGCCACGGGTTCTGGAAGGGCGAGGCCGCCACCGCCGGTGAGCGCCTCGAACTACCGGTCGACAACCCGCTGACCCGGGAGCACGTTCATGTGCAAGCCTTGTGCGACGCTACGGTCACGCTTCCCGACGGCACCGCCGAGGACGGCATCGGCATCCTCGAACAGCTAGCGATCGGTCCGCACCCCAGCGGGCTGACCGGAATCCTCGACCCCTACGAATCGAGCCACTGAACCATGCACCGCCGACACGCATTCGCCATCGCAGCAACGTGCGC
>JAYVMH010000352.1:0-2354 GCA_043759015.1 Actinomycetota bacterium | reverse complement strand
CGCCGACACGATCATCCACTGGGATCATTGGTGACGCTGGAGCCGCAGCTTCGGGCGCAGGCGCTCGCTGCCAAGGGCTTCATGCCGGCCGAAGAGGGCGACGCGCTGTACGACGCGGCCGTTGCCGCCGGCGCCGCCGCGCCCGGCCTGCCGTTCCTCGAGGTCGGGTCGTACTGCGGGCGCTCGACGGTCTGGCTGGGTGGCGCCGCGCGCGCGTGCGGGACGGTGTTGTTCGCGGTGGACCACCACCGCGGCAGTGAGGAGAACCAGGCCGGTTGGGAGCATCACGACGTCACCGTCGTCGACACACGGATCGGCAGGATGGACACGTTGCCGTTCTTCCGCAGCACGATCCACGATGCCGGGCTGGAGGACGTGGTGTTCGCCGTGGTCGGCCAGTCGCCGCGGGTCGCCGCCCACCTCGGCACGGCGCTGGCGTTCCTCTTCATCGACGGCGGCCACGGCGACGAACCCGCCCGCGCGGACTACGCAGGCTGGGTGCCGCACCTGGTGGTCGGCGGCACGCTCGCGATCCACGACGTGTTCCCCGACCCTGCCGACGGCGGGAGGCCGCCGTACGAGCAGATCTTCTGCCCGGCGATGGAGAGCGGTCGGTTCCGGCTCGTCAGCGCGACCGGAAGCCTTCGCGTCCTGCAGCGCATCGACTGAGACGCACGCAGTGATTCCAGAACCGACAACATTCTGGAACATTCGTGCCAGACTGGTGTCATGTCGTTCGAACGCGTTGCCGTGCTGGGTCTGGGCAAGGTCGGTCTGCTTGCGGCGACGTTGCTCCACGAGGCCGGGTTCGAGGTCGTCGGGCTCGACACCCGCCCGCCCCGCCTCGTCCCGCCGTTCCCCACCCGCGTGGTCGAGGTCTCGGCGGCGAACCTCCTGCACGCCGAGCTCGCTTCCTCGCAGGCTGTGCTCTCCTGCCTCCCGTACCACCTGAACCTCGGCATCGCGGAAGTGGCGCACGAGTTCGGCCTGCATTACTTCGATCTGACCGAAGACGTGCCGACCACCAAGGCCATCATCGAGATGAGTGCAACCGCAAGGGGTGTGATGGCACCGCAATGCGGGCTGGCGCCCGGCTTCGTGGGCATCGTGGCGGCGTCGCAGATCGCCAGCTTCGACACGTGTCGCTCGGTGCGGTTGCGGGTCGGCGCTCTGCCGCAGAACCCCACCGGGCTGCTCGGCTATGCGTTCAACTGGTCACCTGAGGGTGTGGTGAACGAGTACCTCAACGACTGCGAGGTGATCGAAGGCGGCGTTCGCAAGATGGTCTCGTCGATGGAGTGGAAGGAAACGATCTACGTCGACGGCAAGCAGCTCGAGGCGTTCACCACGTCGGGCGGCCTGGGGTCGATGTGCGAGACGTATCACGGGGTCGTGGAGAACGTCGACTACAAGACGATGCGGTACCCGGGGCACATGGACCTGATGAACTTCTTCTTCCACGAGCTGTTGATGCGCGATCGGCGCGAGCTCGCCGGCGAGATCCTCACCCACGCCAAACCTCCGGTGGATGACGATGTCGTGTACGTGCACGTCGCGTCCGAAGGGCTTGTCGCGGGGCAGCTCCGCCGCATGGAATACGTGCGGGCGTTCCGTCCACTCCAGCTCGGCGGGCTGCGGCGGACGGCCATCGCATGGACGACCGCCGGTTCGGTCGCGGCCGTGATCGAGCTCGTGCGCGACGGCACACTGCCGCGCCGCGGCTTCCTCAGGCAGGAGCACGTCCCGCTCGCTGCGTTCCTCGACACGCCGACGGGTCGCCTCTTCACCGGCTTCGGCCCCGACTGAGTTCGGCCTCAATCCCTCGTGCGTGTCCTGGCCTGACCGAGGTTCCCTCGGTAGAGCCATGACATGAACGAAAAAAGGGGGGGTCAGCCGAACTCGACGCCTTGGGCGAGGGGGAGTGCGTTGGAGAAGTTGATCGTGTTGGTGGCGCGCCGCATGTAGCCCTTCCAGGCGTCACTGCCGCTCTCGCGCCCGCCGCCCGTGGTCTTCTCCCCGCCGAACGCGCCACCGATCTCCGCCCCGCTCGGGCCGATGTTCACGTTGGCGATGCCGCAGTCGCTTCCTGCCCCGCTGCAGAACGCCTCTGCCTCGCGCAGGTCGGTGGTGAAGATGCTGCTGGCGAGGCCCTGGGGCACGTCGTTCTGCAAGTGGACCGCTTCGTCGAAGTCGTCGTAGGCGAGCACGTACAAGATCGGGGCGAACGTCTCGGTCCTCACGATCTCGCTCTGGGCCGGCATCGCCACGATCGCCGGCCGCACGTACGCCGCGTCGGGCGCCTCCTGCGCGAGCTCCCGGCCGCCGCCGACGAGCACGGTGCCACCGTCGGCGGT
>JAYVMH010000351.1:0-11177 GCA_043759015.1 Actinomycetota bacterium | reverse complement strand
GACGGCCTCGGAGTAGAACCTGGGCTGGGCGAGCACCGTGTGCCGCGCCCCCGGGCTGACGAAGCTGGACAGCGGTGTGCCGGTTGCCCGGATCTGCCGGCCGTTGGTGTCGATGAGGATGTCGAGCTGGCCCGCGGGAATGCCCGCGAGCGCGGAGAACGTCGCCTGCACCTCGTCGAACGCGTAGTCGTGGCGGGCGAACACGATGCCCGGATCGTGCTTGTGCGCCTGGATGAAGAGCCCGGGGATGCTCCAGGTGGCCACCGTCTGCCCCTGGTTCTCCGGCCAGGGAGGGATGGCGTCGGGGGTGCCCCATGCCGTCCCGATGACCGTGTTGATCGCGGGGATGTCGGAGTACGCACCGGAACCGTCGGCGAGCACCTTGATCGTCGCCGCCGGGAGCAGATCGTGCGCCATTCCTGCGAACAGCGGTGCGGCGATCGACCCGGCGCTCTCCCCTGCGACCACCAACGTTGCGGTGCCCGGAAAGAACTGGGCGAGCGCGTTCAGCACGGTCGACGCATTGACGAACCCGTTGTGGTGGATGACCACCCCGTTGCCGTAGTCGTGGGTGATGTTGCCGAGGTGCACGTCGCCCGTGCAGTACGGCACGTACACGACGCTCCAGTTCTTGAACGGGTTGCGTGCATCGGTGAAGTCGAAGATGCCATGCGTGGTGTCGGCGAGGTTGTCGTCGTGGCCGACGGTGCGCCGGAACGTGGTGCTGCTCGGGCCGCAGGTGCTGGCGTCGAAGCAGGCGCCACCGCCTTCGAGGAAGAACACCACCTTGGTGGGGTCGGCGCGATGCAGGAAGAAGTGGAATCTCGACCCGTCGCTGCACATGCAGTTCGACGGCGTGCTGATCGCGTCCCAGACCTGGGGGAGGACGGTGCTCGGTGGCGCGGTGGGCGCGGTCGAGTTGCCACTCGCGTCGTCGGGTGTGGTGCCCAGCGCCGAGTCGGGCCCGGAGACGGGGGAGGAGTCGTGCGCCACGGAGACACCCGAGCCGCTGCTGGAGCACCCGACCGCGGCCGACGACAGCGCCAGCAGCGAGAAGGACCGCAGCGCCGCCGGCAGGATCGCTCGCCATCTGCACATCTGTCGCAGCGTATCCGTCGATGCCGGAGCGGTACGGTTGCCGTGTGAACTGGGACCAACTCGTCAACGGCGTCGAACTTCCGTTCCACCCCGATCTCAAGGTGCCCGTCCTCACCGAGGTGCGGCTGCCCGTCCCCCAGCCGCAGCCCGTCGGCGATGTCGCTGCCGCGGCGCACGCCGATGTGGTGGCGCGCCTGGCGCACGACGTCACGCCCGGGATGACCGTGGCAGTGGGTGCTGGTAGCCGCGGCCTCAGCGACCGCGTTGCGCTCCTGCGCGGGGTGATCAGCGGCCTGCGCGAGCTCGGCGCCCAGCCGTTCGTGGTGCCCGCCATGGGCAGCCACGGCGGGGCGACCGCCGACGGTCAGCGCTCCATGCTGGAGTCGTTGGGGATGACCGAGGACGCCATCGGCGCCGAGATCCGCGCCACGATGGACACCGTCGAGGTCGCCCGGACCGCCGACGGCATGCCGCTGTACCTCGATCGCCATGCCGCTGCTGCGGATCGCATCTTCCCGGTCAACCGCGTGAAGCCGCACACGTGCTTCAAGGGCCCGATCGAGAGCGGTTGCACGAAGATGGCCGTGGTCGGCTTCGGCAAGCAGCCCGGCGCCGCGCAGATCCACGCGTGCGGACCGGTGGAGATGCGCAATCGCATCCTCAACGGCATCGAGGCGCTGCGCTCGAGCGGCCGCATCCTTGGCGGTGTGGCGTCCGTGGAATCGGCCAGCGGTGAGGTCGTTCGTGTGCAGGCGTTCACGTCCGCCGACGTCGGTGGCGCCGCCGAACGCGAGCTCACCGAGTACGCCCGCACCCTCGTGCCGGCGTTGCCGTTCCCCCAGATCGACGTGCTGGTGGTGGACCGGGGCGGCAAGGACATCAGCGGCACGACCATCGACCCGAACATCACCGGGCGGTTCTGGGTGCACGGGCTCGCCGATCTCGAGGAGCCCGATGTGAGCACGATCGTGCTGCTGGACATCACCCCCGTCTCGGGCGGCAACGTGCTCGGCATCGGGTTCGCCGACTTCATCCCCGTGTCCGTGGCGCGCCAGATCGACTGGAGGAAGACCTACATCAACTGCTTCACGGCCGGCATCGCCGGCGTTCGCCGCAGTCGGATGCCGATGGTGCTGCCCACCGACGACGACTGCATCAAGGCCGCGCTCAGCATGTGCGGACGCGCCTTCGATCAACCCAAGCGTGTGGTGCGCATCGAGAGCACGCTGCACCTCACCCGCTGCTGGGTCAGCGATGCGCTGCTGCGCGAGCTGCCCGTGGGCGCGCAGATCGTCTCGTGACCACCCTGGTCGCCGCGCTGCGCGAGGTGGTCGGCGCCGCGCATGTGCTCACCGATGCGGATCTCCGCGCCGGCTACGAGACCGACTGGCTCGGCAAGTACCACGGGACCACACCGTGCGTCGTGCGACCGCGCACGGTGGAGGAGGTATCGGCGGTCGTGCGCGAATGTGCCCGCGCGGGAGCCTCGATCGTGCCCCAAGGTGGCAACACCGGGCTCGTCGGTGGCAGCGTGCCCCGGGCCGGCGAGGTGTTGTTGAGCACGCGCCGGCTCGACGAGCTCGGTCCGGTGGATGCCACCGCGATGCAGGTCACCGCCGGAGCCGGCGTGACCATCGAGTCGCTGCAGCAACACGCCCGCGCGGCAGGCACGGACTTCGCGGTCGATTGGGGCGCCAGGGCTTCGGCCACCGTGGGCGGAGCGGTCAGCACGAACGCGGGTGGTTCGCGAGTGGTGCGGTTCGGCACGATGCGCGCCCAGGTGATGGGCCTCCAGGCCGTGCTGGCCGACGGCTCGGTCATCTCGCTGCTCAACGGGTTGGCGAAGGAGACTGCCGGCTTCGACCTCCCCGGTCTCCTCGTGGGCAGCGAGGGCACGCTCGGCATCGTCACCGCTGCCCGGCTCCGGATGGTGCCGTGGTACCGGCGGACAGCAGCGGCGCTGATCGCCTGCTCGTCGCTCGACGAGGCAGTCGCGATGCTGCCCGCGCTGCGCACCATCGCCTCGCTCGATGCGGTCGAGCTGCTGATGCCCGAGGCGTTGCAGATCGCCTGCGACCACCTGGGTATCGGCACGCCGCTGCCGACGCGCGACGCGGGAGCGTTCGTGATGGTGGACTGCGCAGCGCACGACGACCCTTCCGCGGAGCTTGCCGCCGTCGTCGGCGACCGTCACGGGGTGATGGCGCTCGGCGTGCAGCGCGATCAGCTGTACCGGATACGCGACCACATCACGATCGCGATCGGCGCCCGCGGGGTGCCCGTCAAGCTCGACGTCGCCGTACCCGTGCGCCGCCTCGCCGAGCTGCTCACTGCGGTGCAGTCGACGGTGGCTGCGATCGCCGGCGCCGAGCTGATCGCGTTCGGCCACCTTGCCGAGGGGAACGTGCACGTGAACGTGCTCGGCGCCGCCGGGGCCGAGGCGGAGGTGACCGAATCGGTTCTGTCGGCGGCGATCGAGCTCGGTGGCACGATCAGCGCCGAGCACGGCATCGGTGTGGCGAAGGTCGACTGGTTGGAACGGGTGAAGGGCCCCGAGGTGGTGTCGGCACTCCGGGCCGTGAAGCGCGCCCTCGACCCTGCGGGCGTCCTCAACCCCGGCGTGCTCCTTCGCTGACGCGGCTCAGCGCGCCCTACGCGCGTCGGGACTCGGCGGTGTCGAGCTGGGCGCGGGTGAGCAGCGCATGCATCGTCAGGCCTTCCGCAGTCAGCGCCGCACCCTGGTCGGCGCTGCGATCGATCACGCAGAGCACGTGCTCGACATGCGCACCGAGCGAGCGGAGGTCGTTGGTGCTGATCACGACCTGGCCGCCGGTGGTGATGACATCCTCGACGACGGTGACACGCTTTCCGGCGATCTCGGTGCCCTCGGCAAGTTGGGCGGTGCCGTACTTCTTTGCTTCCTTGCGAATGAACGCCGCCGGCAGACCGGTGTGCAACGAGAGCGCGGTCGCAATCGGGATGCCGCCCATCTCGAGACCGGCGAGCACCTGCGTGCCCTCGGGGATCATCGACGACATTGCGGCGGCGATCTCGGCGAGCAACACGGGTTGGGCTTCGAAGCGGTACTTGTCGAAGTACTCGGTCGCGATCAGCCCGGACCGGAGCGTGAACGAGCCGGTCAAGCGAGCGACGGCATTGATCCTGTCGGCCAGGTCGTCGAGAGACATGGCGCTCAGTCTTGCCGTTGGCGCGCCTCGCGCATCAAAACCTCCTGCGCCACCGTCGCCACGTGCAAGCCCTCGGCGGTGAACACGTGACCGATGGCGAGCCCGCGCGACCCGATGAAGCCGTGGCAGCTGAAGTCGTACAGGTGCCACTGGTCGGCCTGCACCGGGCGATGGAACCAGATGGTGTGGTCCAGGCTCGCCGTGTAGGTGTTGGCATCCACCCGCGTCGCGCTCGGGTTGCCCGCCCGCACCGCATCGGTGGGCATGTCGTCGCTGAGGTAGGCGAGCCAGCAGCGATGCAGGAGCTGGTCGTCGCCGAGATCGTTGGTCACCCGCATCCACGCCGCGCTTCGGCCGCGGCCCGTGCGTCCTTGGTCGCTCAGCAGCGAGGGCGCCACCACGCGGCGGTCGAACGACGGCGTCCACGCGTCGCCCGTGAGCGCATCGGGTCCGGGCAGGGCCGGATCGAGCGACACCGCCTGGATGTCGGCGGTGTCCTCGGGCACCTGGAACGATGCCTCGAGGTTGAGGATCGCGCCGACCGCCTGGCGGGCGATCACCCGGCGCGTCGTGAAGCTCCTGCCGTTGCGAATGCGGTCCACCTCGAAGCGGATCGGTTCGGTGTGGTCGCCACGGCGGATGAAGTACGCACGCAAGGAGTGAACCTGTTGTTCGGGGTCAACGGTCGCCGCTGCTGCCCGCAACGCCTGCGCCACGATCTGGCCGCCGTAGAGCCCACCCCACGGATAGCGGGGGCCGATGCCCACGAACGTGTCGGGACCGTGTGGTTCGAGGTCGAACAGGTTGCTCAGGTCCATTGGGCGAAATCCTCCGCTCGGCAAGTTCATCGCAGCTGTCAGCGGTCGAGACGGTCGAGACGGTCGAGCGCGTCGAGCGCGTCGAGCGCGTCGAGCGCGTCGACGCTGCGGCCGGCGTGGCGCAGGCTGCGTTGGAGATCGAACGCCTCGTCGAGCACCGCCGAGGGCACGACCACTCGTGGGTCCGCGTCCAGCAGTTCACGGAACGATCGTGCTTCATCCCACGCCCTGGCCGCGTTGTCCTGCACGACCCGGTAGGCGTCGTCGCGGGTGAGCCCGGCCTGCACGAGACCCAGCAGGACCGGCTGGCTGAACACGAGTCCGTGGCTCGCCGAGAGGTTGGCCAGCATGCGTTCGGGGAACACGTCGAGCCCGTCGAGCAGTCGCGTCATGCGGCGCATCACGTAGTAGGCCAACAGCGCGCTGTCGGGCAGCACGATCCGCTCGACCGAGCTGTGCGAGATGTCGCGCTCGTGCCACAGCGCCACATCCTGGAGACCGGCCTGCAGGTTGCCGCGCAGCACCCGGCTGAGCCCGGTGATCGTCTCGGCGCTGATCGGGTTGCGCTTGTGGGGCATCGCGCTGCTGCCCTTCTGGCCGACTTTGAACCCCTCCTGCACCTCGCGCAGCTCGGTGCGTTGGAGGTGCCGCAGCTCCACGGCGACGAGTTCCATCGTGGCGCCGATGGACGCGCACGCGTACAGGAACTCGGCGTGACGATCGCGGGCGATGACCTGGGTGGCGGGGACGGCGGTCAGCCCGAGCGCCGCCGCCACGTGAGCCTCGATCGCGGGATCGATGTTGCTGTACGTGCCGACTGCACCGCTGAGCTTGCACACCGCTACGACGTCGCGCGCTGCGCGCAGACGGGTGCGGTCACGGTCGAGCTGCAGCGCCCACAGCGCAACCTTGGCCCCGAACGTGGTGGGCTCGGCA
Source organism: Actinomycetota bacterium (assembly GCA_043759015.1). Lineage (GTDB taxonomy): Bacteria > Actinomycetota > Acidimicrobiia > Acidimicrobiales > Ilumatobacteraceae > UBA668. The sequence continues at coordinate 5,137 of JAYVMH010000351.1, read as the reverse complement.
TGGATGCCGTGGGTGCGGCCGATCATCACCGTGTCGCGGTGCGCGCGAGCGAGCCGCAGCATCGACGCGACGAGTTGGTCGGCGGCGGTCAACAGGAGGTCGCAGGCGTCGCGCAGCATCCAGCACCATGCCGTGTCCACCACGTCGCTGCTCGTCAGCCCGTAGTGGATCCAGGCGCCCGCGGGCGCGCCGATCGCGGCCTGCACCACATCGACGAACGCGGCGACGTCGTGGTCGGTGATGCGCTCGCGCGCCTCCACCGCGGCGACGAATGCGTCGTCCACCGCTGGCGCGCCGCGTCGGCAGGTTTCGGCGTCGACCGACGGCACGACACCGATCCGGGCGTGCGCCTCGGTCGCCAGCAACTCGATCTCCAGATAGCGACCGAACCGACCCGTGTCGCTGAAGACGGCCGCCATCTCGGGCATGGTGTACCGCGGGATCATGACCAGATCACGTAGCTCGCCCGCTCGGCGCCGGTGCCGACGATCCGCACCGGCACACCGACCTCGCGTTCGACCAGGGCCACGAACGCGCGCGCTTCGGGCGGCAGCGCGTCGACGTCGGTGACGGCGCCGAGGCCGGTGAGCCAACCGGGCAGCACCGCGTACACGGGTTCGCCGTGGGGGCCGTACTCGGTGCACACCTTCACCTCGGGGAACGTGTCCAGCACGTCGAGCTTGGTGAGCGCGAGCTCGGTGAGGCTGTTCAGCCGGACGGCCTTGCGCAGCATCACCAGGTCGAGCCAACCGGTGCGCCTGCGTCGCCCGGTCACCGTGCCGAACTCGCGGCCGATCTCGACCAGCTTGTCGCCCACCTCGTCGGTGAGCTCCGTCGGGAACGGACCGCTGCCCACCCGGGTGGTGTAGGCCTTGGTGATGCCGACGATGCGCGTGAGGTAGCGAGGACCGATGCCACTGCCGACGCATGCCCCGCCGGCGGTCGGGTTGCTGGACGTCACGAACGGGTAGGTGCCGTGGTCGAGGTCGAGGAACGTGGCCTGCGCTCCTTCGAGCAGGATCGCGTCGTCGCGATCGAGGGCCTCGTGCAGCAGATCCACGGTGTCGCAGACGTAGGGGGCGAGGCGGGCGCCGAGTGCATCGAACTGGCTCACGATCGCGTCCACGTCCAGCGCGTCGCCACCGAGCGCCGTGATCTCGTGGTTGTGCGCGGCGGCCTGCGCCTTGACGGCCGCGGCGAACGCGGCCGGGTCGAGCACGGCACCCGAGCGCAGCCCGATGCGCCGCGCCTTGTCGGCGTATGCGGGGCCGATGCCCTTCAACGTGGTGCCGATGCGGTCGTCGCCGCGGCCGGCCTCGTACAACGAATCCAACGCCTGGTGCCACGGGAAGATCAGGTGGGCCTGGCTGCTGACGTGCAACTTGCTGCAGTCGATGCCACGGCTCTGCAGGGTGTCGATCTCCTTGAACAGGGTGGGCAGATCGACCACCACGCCGTTGCCGATCACGGGGATGATGTGGGGGTAGAGCACGCCACTCGGGATGAGTTGCAGCGCGTAGCGCTCTGTCCCCACCACCACGGTGTGGCCCGCGTTGTGGCCACCCTGGTAGCGCACGACGTGGCTGTGCTCGGCCGCGAGAAGGTCGATGACCTTGGCCTTGCCCTCGTCGCCCCATTGGGCACCTACGACAACAGTGACGGGCATGGCAGACGCTCCTCAGCGGGGACCTCGATGGCGACCAACAGGGGTGACCGGAACGTGACGGAAGCCTACCCGACGGCTCCATGCCACGATGGGTCCCATGCGATTCGAGGAGTACATCGAGTTCGACGGGCTCGGCCTGGCGGCGCTCGTGCGGGGTGGTGAGGTTCGTCCCGACGAGCTGTTGGACGTCGCTTTGGAACGGGTGGCCGACACCGACGAGAGGATCGCGGCGGTCGTGTACGTGCAGGAGACCGTCGCCCGTTCCGCGGCAGCCGCGGGTCTGCCGTCGGGCGCGTTCACAGGTGTGCCGTTCGTCCTCAAGGACCTCGGGTGCGAAGCGATCGACTTCCCATCGAGCATGGGCTCGCGGCTCTACGACGGTCATCGCTACGGCTACGACAGCGAGCTGTTCACCCGCCTGCGTCGCAGCGGGCTGCTCACGTTCGGCCGCACGGCGAGCCCCGAGTTCGGTATCGGCCCGACGACGGAGGCGAAGGTCTACGGGCGACCCACCAGGAACCCGTGGAACCTCGATCACGTGGCCGGTGGCTCGAGCGGCGGTTCGGGTGCGGCCGTCGCCGCCGGTGTCGTCCCGATGGCACACGGCAGCGACGGGGGTGGTTCCGTCCGTATTCCCGCGTCGTCGTGCGGTCTGTTCGGCCTCAAGCCGAGCAGAGCGGTGCTGCCCGATGGTCCAGGCAGCGGCGAGGGCTGGGGCGGGATGGCCATCGACGGGTTCCTCACCCGCTCGGTGCGCGACACGGCCGCGTTGCTGGACGCCACGGCCGGCCCCGACCTCGGTGCGCCCTACTACGCGCCGCCCGGCCTGACCGACTTCGCCGGAGCGCTCGACGTCGCGCCTCGACGCCTGCGTGTCGCCGTCTGCACCCGCACGTTCGACGGCCTCCCGATCCACCCCGACTGTGTGACGGCGGTCGAGCACACGGCGGCGGTGCTCGCGTCGTTGGGCCACGCAGTGGTGCCCGTCGAGCGAGTGGTCACCATCGAGCCGTTCATCCGCGCATGGACCACGATCGTGGCGTGCGGAACGCAGCTCACCGTTCAGTCGCGGGCACACGAGCTCGGTCGGCCGCTGACCGACGACGACACCGAGCGGGTGACGCGCCTGGCGTGCGATCTGGCGCGAACCGTCTCCGGCGCGGACTACCTGGCCGCCATCGACACCGTGCACGCGGTGGGTCGGGAGATGGCCCGCTTCCTCGTGCCGTTCGACATGGTGCTCACCGCCACCCTCGGCGAACCACCGGCTCGCATCGGTCGCTTCGCCACCGATCGCCCGGCCGACGATGCCGGTGCGTGGACCGACTTCCTCGACTACCGGCTGCACCACGTGCTGGCGTACTCGCCCTTCACCGCGCTCGCCAACGGCACGGGGCAGCCTGCGATGAGCGTGCCGCTGTGGTGGAACGCCGAGGGGCTCCCGGTGGGGACCCACCTGATGGGCCGCGCCGGCGAGGATCACGTGCTGCTCCAACTTGCGGTGCAGTTGGAAGACGCCGAGCCCTGGTTCCATCGGCGACCACCAGTGTGAGACCGCTAGCGTCATCGCCCATGTCGGTGATGCGACGATTGACGTGGGCCTCGATGGGTGAGCCCGAACGCGCCGCGCTGTGCGCACGCGGTCTGGAGGCCATCTTCGACGGCGAGCTGAAGACGGCCATCGGTCGGATCATCGACGATGTCCGCGAGCACGGCGACGAAGCAGTGTGTCGCGCGTTGCGCGACTTCGATGGCGTTTCATTGGAGCCGCACCAGTTGCGCGCGACCTCCGACGAGCTGGCGTCGGCCACGGTCTCGCCGGAGGTGGACGCCGCGATCGATGATGCGATCTGCCACCTCCGCGCGTTCAACGATCAACTGATGGCCCGTGCATCGGACTGGAGCTTCGAGAGCGAGCCCGGCCTCGTCGTCGGCGAGAAGGTGACGCCGATCTCGTCCGCGGGCCTGTTCGTTCCCAGTGGCAAGGCCAGCTATCCGAGTGTCGCCTACCAACTCGGTGTGCCGGCCACCGTTGCCCGAGTACCTACGGTCGCGCTCGTCGTACCGCCGATGCCCGACGGCAGCGGACGCATCGATCCGGCCGTGTTGGTCGTGTGCCGCAAGCTCGGCATCGAGCAGGTGTTCCGGGTGAACGGCCCCGCCGGCATCGCTGCGCTCGGGTTCGGTACCGACACCGTGCCGCGGGTGCGCAAGATCGTCGGCCCCGGTAGCCCTCCCGTCGCCTGCGCGCAGGTGGAGATGCAGCGCTACGGCGTCGCGACGATGATGATCCTCGGGCCCACGGAGAGCGTCGTGATCGCCGACGACTCCGCGAATCCCACGCTCGCCGCCGCCGACCTGCTGAACGAAGCGGAGCACGGCACGGATTCGGCGGTGCTGCTGATCACCACGTCCTCGGCGTTCGCCGATGAGGTCGAGGCGGCGTTGGCACCACAACTGGCCGCGCTGCCGCCGACTCGCGCGGAGGCGGCCCGCGCGGCCCTCGGCGTCAACGGAGGCTGCGTGCTGGTCGACGACCTCGATGAAGCCGCGGAGGTCGCGAACCGTTGGGCGCCGGAGCATCTGCAGGTCGCGGTCGGGGCCGACCGTGAGGCCGCGCTGCTCGCTCGCTTGGTGAACGCCGGCGAGATCCTCATCGGCCAGCACACCCTGTTCAGTGCGGGCAACTTCGTCATCGGCTGCCCGGCCAGCCTGCCCACGGGTGGCTTCGCCCACGTCAGCAGCGGCATCACCGCCGACACGTTCCTGAAGCGCACAGCCGTCGCCCGGGCCGACGCGGTCGCGCTCGCCCGCATGACACCCACGATCCTGGCGATGAGCGCCCACGAGGGCTTCAGCGCCCACGCGCGAGCGGCGTCGATCAGGCAGGATCGAGACGTGAGGTGACGTGAGGTGACTGGGGAATCCGTCGCCGCGCGTGAGCGTCATGCCACCAACCTCGAGCTCTTCCTCGACCTCGTGTTCGTGTTCGCGGTCACCCAGATCGCGTCGTTGATCGGCCGGCACCACAGCGGTACCGGCACCGCCAAGGGTCTGCTGGTGTTCACCCTCGTGTGGTGGCAGTGGTCGCAGTTCACGTGGGCAGGTTCCGCGGCCGACCTCCAGGCGAACGCCCGCACCCGGGTGCTCGTCCTGTGCCTCATCCCGATCACACTGCTGATGACGACGAGCATCCCTTCGGCGTTCGGTTCGACCGGAGTGTGGTTCGGTGCGGCTTACGTCGGCGTGCAGCTCCTCGTGCTCGTTGCCCAAGGCCTGCGCGCGATGTCGGATCCGATCACGCGTCTCGCCTTCGTTCGCTACACCACGTTCGCGTCGGTCGCTCCGGTGGTCGTCTTCGGTGGCGCGTTCGTCCATGGCAACGCTCGGGTGATCGTGTGGGTCGTCGCTGCGCTCTTGAACCTCATCGGCGGCCTGCGAGCAGCCGGCGGCGAGTGGGTGATCGATCCG
>JAYVMH010000350.1:0-5076 GCA_043759015.1 Actinomycetota bacterium | reverse complement strand
CACTCACCCGTTCGGCGAGCGCGATGAAGTCCTGAGTGGTGCGCGACTCACCGTTGTTGTCGGCCACCCAGTGGCGCAGCAGTGCGAAGAACAGCTTGTCGCCGATCGTGAGACGGAGTGCATGCAGCACGATGGCACCGCCGTCGTAGCTGTTGAACGTGAACATGCTGTCGACGGTCGGGTCGGCGCTGCTCCCCTTGCCGCGCTGGGAGAGCGCGAGCTGCGCGGCGTCGTTCACCGTGGCGAACCCGATGTGCGCGAGCCACAGCCACTGGGCATACGTGGCGAACGATTCGTTGAGCCAGACGTCGCGCCACCGCGCGGGCGACACCGCGTCGCCGAACCACTGATGAGACAACTCGTGGGAGAGCAGGGTTTGTTGCAGCAGCATGAACTTGCCCGCACGGAAGTCGTCGCGGCTGAACAGGGATCGCTCCTGCGTCTCCATCGCGATGCCGCTGGAGCTGTCGCTGATCGACACGCCGTACCGGTCGAGCGGATAGGGCCCGAACTGGGTCTCGTAGAACGCGATCTCGTCGTTCGTCGCGTCGAGGAACTGCTGCATCACGGTGCGATCACTGTGCAGCACGGCGTGCGTCAGCGGGAGGCCGTGTGGCCCGACAGCTTGGATCAGGTCGTAATGACCGGTCAGCACCGAGATCAGGTACGTCGCCATCGGCCGCGCTTCGTCCCACTCCCACACGTCGCGAGTGCCGGCGATGCTGTGCGATCGCAGGGCGCCGTTCGCCACTGCGGTGACACCGGTGGGGACCGAGATGTGGAACGTGTACGTGGCCTTGTCGCTCGGGTGGTCGTTGCACGGCAACCAGGTGCGCGCCCCTTCGGGCTCGTTTTCCACGTACGAACCACCGGCGGTGCGGAACCAACCGGCCTGCAGGCCGCCGGCCGACGGTGCCGGCCGAGGGTCCACTCGGTACACCACCTGGACACGCGCCGAGCGAGGGCCAGCGATCGGGACCCGCGGGGTGATGAACAGCTCGGGTGGCGCCTGGCGGAACGTGGCCGCTGCGCCGTCCACGGTCACCGCCGTCACGTCCGGTCCAAGACTGTCCAGCGTGAATCGCCGCAGCGCCGTCGTGAACTGCACGTCCATGGTCACCGTGCCGTCGAGATGATCCGTCGCGTGGTCGTAGACGAGCTGCACGTCGTAGTGCACGACGTCGACGCCCGAGTTGCCCAGGTCGGGGAACAGGCTGTCGCCCACGCCGTACGGACCCGGGCTCTGGACGACGGTGTCCTGAACGACGGTGTCCTGAACGACGGTGTCCTGAACGACGGTGTCCTGAACGACGGTGTCCTGAACGACGGTGTCCTGAACGGTCGCCAGCGTCTCCGTCGTGGAGCGTGAGGGCCCACTGCGCACCGATTGGCCACCGATGCAACCGGTCGTCAGGACGACGGTCCAGATGAGGGCGACGGCCACCACGGTCCGTGACGGACTGCGGTGGGCTCGAACTCGCACCGGGCGCACGATAGCAACACGCAGGTCCTGCTCTGCCATGCAATCGAACTGATCAAGCCTTCGTCAAGGATCCATCCCGAAGCTTCAGACCGCGCCTGAATCCGCCGAATCAACAGGTGGCGACAGGGTGGGCAGGGAGCAGCACGCCCGGGCAGGAAGGCGCGTGATGTTCAGGATCAGGAGGAGGATCGTCGGGCTGGCGGTGGCCTTGGTTGCCGCGCTCGCCCTTCCCGGGGTCACGGCCGCGGCGACGCCGTATCCGCCGTACGTGGCGCCCGATGCCGACTGGCTGACGGTCGTCAACTACTACCGTTCGATGGCCGGCCTCACGCCCGTCACCGAGGATCCCACTCTCTCGGCCGGTGCCTACAACCACTCGTGCTACATGCTGTACAACGGCATCACCCACGACGAGACATCCGGTCTACCCGGCTACTCCGTCAACGGCGACCAGGCCGGCAACAACGGCAACGTCGCAGTCAGCTCGGCGTTCGGTTCTTCGGCCCGCAACCACGTCGAGCTCTGGATGACGGGGCCGTTCCACGCGATCGGTGTGCTGCGCTACAACCTCCAGAGAGTCGGGTTCGGCAAGTGCGACCTCAACACCACGCCCACCTGGCACTCGGGCGCGACCCTGAACGTGCTCAACGGGCTCAACCCCACGCTCCCTCGTCCGCCGACGCCCATCGTCTTCCCCGGCAACGGCACGACCACCAACCTGTCGAAGTTCGTCACCGAGACACCGAACCCGTTGACGTACTGCGGATGGACCGGCGCCGCCGGCCTGCCCGTGATCGCGATGATGCCGGAGAAGTTCACCACCGCCAGCGCCACGATCATCGGCCCGACTGGTGTCGTCCCGAACTGTGCGCTGTCGGCGCTGAACACCACGGGCACCGCGCAAGCCATCCTCGGCGGTGACAACGCGGTCACGGTGATCCCGCGCGTCGCGCTCGACGACGGCACCTACACCATCACCGTGACGACGAACGTCCGCAGCGTCACGTGGTCGTTCACGGTCGACCAGAACGCCTCCCTCGGCCTCATGCCGTTGCCCACCGTCACCCGCAGCGCACGTCCTTCCGCGTACACCGCAGTCAGCCCGTTCCGCCTCGCCGACAGTCGCATCAGCTACCGCGTCACCAGCCTCCAGGCGGGCGTCGTCAAGCGGCTCCAGATCGCCGGAGTTGCGGGGATTCCCACCGACGCGACCGCACTCAGCGCCAACTTCACGTTGACGAACGAGAACGGCAACGGGTTCCTCACGGTCTACAACTGCACGACCAATCGACCGCTCGCGTCCACGCTGAACTACTACACGAGCGAAGTGACCCACAACGCAGGCCTCTTCCCGCTCGGGCCCAGCGGCGAGCTCTGTCTGTACTCGATGAGGGAAGCACACATCGTGATCGACGTGACCGGTTACTTCCAGCCGAGCTCGAACCTCAGGTTCGAGGGCCTCGAAGCTGCGCCGATGGTCGACTCGACCGTGCGTCTGAACGTCGCCGGACGGCTGAGGGCCGATCAGACGATCTCGGTCAACGTCCCCGCGGCCGGCGTCGGGGTGCCCGCAGACGCAAGGGCGGTGGCGGTGAACATCACCGGCATCTGGCCTGACAGCAACGGCTACCTCACCGCCTACGAGTGTGGCACGACCCGCCCGTTCATCTCCAACGTCAACCCCACTGTCGGGACGACCAAGCAGAACTTTGCGATCGTGCCACTGTCGCCCACCGGCGAGATGTGCCTCTACACCATGCAGGCGACCGATGTGAAGATCGACGTCCTCGGCTACTTCACGCCGTCCGCCGCGCACACGATGATCCCCACCACGCCGACCAGGGTGATCGACACCCGCGAGAACTCGCGGGTGGAGCTCAACTTCGGGAACGCCGGCGGCATGATCCCGGCCAACACCACCCAGACGCTGCAGTTGGCCGGCCAACGAGGCATCCCCGCGAATGCCACGGTCGTCTCCGTCAACGTGGTCGCGGTGGACCCGAGCGCCGTCGGTTCGATGACGTTCTGGGATTGCACCGCGATCCCGCCCATCCAGTCGATCAACTTCAGCAGCGGCAAGATCGTCGCCAACGGCATCGAGGTCCAGCTCTCCGCGGGTGGGACGATGTGCGTGCGCTCGACCGTGCCCACGCATCTGGTGATCGACGTGACCGGTTGGTGGAGCTGACAGGGTCTGGTGGTTCAGCGGTGGAGGTCAGGATCGCTGACGACTGCGCGTAGCCGAACGGTGAACACGGAGTCGCCCGACAACACACCACCGCGCCCGAACAACCGACCGGCCTGCCAGTTCGAGAGCCCCAGCTCTGGCTGCACCAGCGCGAACTGTCCGTCGACCCAGCGCGTGAACCCGTTTCCGACGAACGGCGCGTCGACCGTGCGGTAGAAACGGTCGTGCTCGGCTTCGTCGTCGCTCACCAAGGACGCGACGAAGTGGGGACTGAACTCGTTGCACTGCGCGACTGCGTGCGCGACGTCGTCGACGATGATCAGGGCGACTTCTGGAACGGTGTCCCACTCCCACTCCGTGCCGAGCCGCTGGTCTCCCGGCTGCAGTTCGTGGATGATCGGAGCAACCCCGCGCGACGCGGCAGCCGTGTGGGCCGCGGCGCGGAACGCCGGAACGAGGTCCTGCGCCCGCGACCGCACGATGCAGCACACGTTCAGCGTGTTGCACACCTTGCGATCCAGCGAGTGCTGCACGGCGAGCGAGAACTCCGCCACGCGGGCGCTGTCGGCCGCCACCAACCACGCCCCGCCAGTGCCGTGCAGGCTGGCCGGCACGCCGTGCTGGCGGGCCACCGCGCCGAGCTGTGCGACCGCCTGGCCCGAACCGCGAGCGACGGCGAGCGACACCCGCGTGTCGCTGAACAGCGCCCAACCGGCGGCGTGCGCGGCGCTGTCCACCAGTTGCACGGCAGCATCCGGTAGATCGGCTGTGGCGAGCGCGGGCAACACCGCGTGCTCCATGATCGCCCGCGCCGTGCCGAGGGCGTCGCTGCCGATGCGGAACACGACCGTGTTCCCGGTGCGCAGCACGCCTGTCGCGTCGGCGAACACGTTGGGGCGACCCTCGAACACGAAGCCGACCACTCCGAGCGGGTCGCGCCACTGCTCCACCGTCCATCCGGCATGCGTGGTCTCGGCGATCTTCTGTCGCCGACGGGTCGGAGTGTCGCGCCACGCCTGCAGGCCGGCAACCATGTCCGCGCGCATGCGCGGCGACAGCAGAAGTCGGCCCGTCGGCCGACCGCGGTCGGCAGCGGAACGGACGTCAGCGTCGTTGGCGGCGAGGATCTCGGCGAACGTGGAGTCGTCGGCGAGCAGACGAGCGAAACGATCGAAGAACGACGAGATCTGATCGTCGGTGGCGGTGGCGAGGCGCTGGAACGCATCGACGGCACGGCCGACGGATGCCGCAACGGCCCTGTGCTCACCGGCGGGGATGTGGAGGAGGTGACCGGACTCGTGGACCACGACCAGTCGGTCACCCGGCGAGAACGCTGCAGCGAGCTCCGCGGAGACGACGGCGACACGATCGCCCCCCACCAGGATCCGCTCCCCCGCGGCGAGCG
>JAYVMH010000349.1:0-5081 GCA_043759015.1 Actinomycetota bacterium | reverse complement strand
TTTGACCGTCCTGCGCGACCCGCAGGTGACCGATGTGTTGGTGTTCGGCGCGGACCATGTGCGCGTCGAGCGCAGCGACGGTTCTCGTCAACTGCTCGCTCCGCTCGTGCGTCGCGATCGCGATCTCGAACGGATCATCTACGACACCGCGACCTCGCGCCGCCGACCGTTCAATCGTGAGAACCCGTTCGTCGACCTCGAGCTAGAGCCCGGCGTCCGCTTTCACGGCGAGGGTTTCGACGTCGTGCAGCGTCCGCTCGTGACCATTCGCCGCGCCACCATCTCCGGCATGGCGCTCGAAGATCTCGCCGGGCGCGGCATGCTCGACGACACAGCGGTCTCACTGCTCCGCGCCGCCGTGGCCGCCGACATGAACCTCGTGGTCTGCGGTCGAATGGGCTCGGGAAAGACCACGCTGCTTCGTGCGTTGTTGAACGAGGTCGACGAGGACGACGTGATCGTCACTGTCGAGAGCGACTTCGAACTGAACGTCGCCTCGATGGGCCTCCACCGCTACGTCCACGCCTATCAGGCCCGCGTCCCCAACACCGGCGATGGAGCCGGCATCTCGTGCGCGGACGTCATGGTTCCAGCGGTTCGCACGCGTGCCGACTGGATCGTCGTCGGGGAGATCCGTGGCGCAGAAGGATCCGCGCTGGTCCAGGCGATGTCGATCGGCCAGGGCGCGATGGCAACCGTGCACGGCGGTTCCGCCAAGGACGGAATCGAACGCCTGGCGGAGCTGATCGCCTACCACGGTGGCATCGAGCTGCGGATGGCGCGGTGGCAGGTCTACCGCAGCGTCGACATCGTGGTCCACGTCACCGGCGACAACCGCCACGGCCGGTTCGTCACCGAGATCGTTGCTCCATCGGTGGAGGAGGACGGCGCTCGGTTCATCACGCATCGGCTCATGGCTCCACAGCCGAACGCCACCGACCCGCGCGCCCGTCCGGCTTCGGAGCCCCAGCGAGCGATGCTCGATCGACTCGTCGCGGCCGATCCGACCTTCTCGACCCGGCCGTGGCACTCCGGCATCGACACCCATCGTGGGCTGCGGTCCGGCGAACATCTTCACGCGGTGGGTGTCGGATGATCGCGACCGTCCCTGCGCTCCTTCTCGCCCTCGTGGTCGCGGCGCTTCTCGGTGGGGCACTGTTCGCCGTCACGAACGCGTTCGTCCCCAAGCCGGTGCGGGTGACCAGTGCGTCGAGCGCGTCGATGTTCGCAGGGCTGGGCTCGAGCCGCGTGGTCGGCGCAGTGATCGTCGGCGTCGTCGTCCTCATCGCGTCCGGATGGGTGCTCCTCGCCCTGTTCGCCGCAGGGCTCGTGATGTTCTGGGGCGTGCTGCTCCATGATCGTCGCGCCGACGACGAGCGCGACCGGATCGAGGGGATCGCGAAGTGGCTGGAGGACCTTCGCGACACGCTGCGCGGATCCTCGGTCGGCGCCGAAGAGGCGCTGGAGCAGGTCGCAGCACGACCCCCCGAATCGATCGCCCCGGCGATGCACGCGTTCCTGATTCGACGTCGCCAGGGGTTCCGCGTCGAGGCCGCGCTCAGCGACCTCGGCGACGATCTCGCGCACCCAACGGCGGATGCAGCCATCGCGGCGATCCGGCTCGTGATCGGTGGCGCTGCCGGAGCCGGGCGACTGCACGGAACGGTCCAGACCCTCGCCGCCACGGCGCGCGACGAAGTGCTGGCGCGCGAACGAATCGACCGCACCCGCGCCGTGTACCAGAGCAGCATGAAGCGGCTCGTCGTGATCGGTGCCGTGCTCGTCGGCTACCTCAAGATCGCGGGCGGCGATCTGCTCCAACCGTACGACTCGCCAGTCGGGCAGGCGGTGCTGATCCTGCCGCTGGGTTTGTGGCTGGGCTGCGTGCTCTGGCTCCGGTCGCTGTGCCGGTACGACGTGTCGCGCGGGGTTCGCGTCGACACGACGGAGGCGGCGCGATCATGAGCCCGGTCCAGATCGCCGCCGTGGTCATGGCAATCGTCGGCGCGTCGCTGTGGTGCTTCGCACAGGGCTTGCGTCGCGCACCCCGGTCGCTCGCGGCCGGTCGCCGGCGGATGTACGGCCTCGGTTCAGCTGGTGGATCCGCATCGTCGGATCCGCTGTGGGTCGCCGGCATCGGAGCGCGGCCCGTTTCGTGGGTCGGGAGCACCTTCGGGGAAGGACTCGCCCTGATCGACATGACGCCGGTCGACGTCGTCACTCGAGCGGCGACGGCATCGCTCGTGATGTTCCTCGCGCTCGCCGCCGGCGTGGCGACGCTCGTGGCCGTCGGCCTCCTCCCCGTTTCGCTGTGGTGGTTCGGTGGGGTGGTGCTCACGGCCGCGATGGCCGGCTGGATCGCCGTCCGCGATGTGCGGTCCAGGATCGAGCGGCAGCGTGTTGCCGTCCGCAGGGCAGCGAACGACTTCGTGCAGTTGGTCGCCGTCGGCCTCACGACGGACCAGAGCGTCGAGGAGGCGATTCGGTTCGCGCTCGACGTCGGCGGTGGACCGGGTTTCGATGTGATCCGCCGCGTGGTGGTCAGTGCTCCGCAACGCGGTGTCCCGACGTGGGACGCAATCGACTCGGTGGGTCGCGACTACGCGGTGCGCGAGCTGTGCGAGTTCGCGACATCCGTCGAACGACAGGGTCTGCAGGGTGTATCGATCGGCGAGACCGTTGCGTCCATGGCCGAAGCGATGCGTGCAAAGTCGCTCGACACCCTCGAACGCGAAGCGGACAAGGCGAACGCGAACCTCTCGGGTCCGACGATCGGGTTCGTCGTGACCACGATCGTGTTCCTGGCGTACCCGTTGGCCCAACGGATCAGTGCCGCATTCGGCGGATAGGCGTGTTCGCGCCGCGCCCGCGGTGCGACGAACGAAGGAGAGATCAGGATGAACGAGCAGCTGCTTCCCCTCGCAGTGTGGATGCAGGTCACCTTCGGTACGTGGACAACGCGCGCGCAGCAGACGTGGCGTCGCCGCGATGAAGAAGACGGCGTCGACGAGGCGGTGACCAAGATGATCTGGCTCGCCGTCGGCATCGTCGTTGCCTTGGCAGCGACCGCGTTCTTCATGGCCAAGTTCAACCAGGCCAAATCGAACGTCCCGGACCCGGTCGCGCCCTGACGATGAAGTTCCGCCATTGCTCACGCCATCGCGACGAGTCGCGGGCCGACCGCGGCGCGGTCGACGTGTCGATCCAGATGCTGTTCGGCTTCATGGCCGTGCTGTTCTCCATGCTGCTCATCGTCGAAGCAGTCGCCTACTGGCATGCGCGCAACGTGTTCGACGATGCAGCGGCGGAAGGCGCGCGGGTGGCGGCAGCGTTCGATGGCAGTTGTGGTCGCGGTACGGCGGCGGCGCGGGCGATGGTGGCACGGCACGCCGGCGGGTGGGGTCGGAACGTGGTGGTGACGTGCACCGACGGACCCGTCGTGGTCGTCGTCGTGTCGGGCACCACGCCGGGGCTCATCGTGCCGGCGCTCGGTTTCACCGCCCGGGTCACCGAATCGGCCCCCAAGGAGCGATGACGTGCAGCAGCGATCACGCTCGGATGCCGGCATCGTCACGCCCGTGGAGATGATGTACCTGCTCGTCTTCTGCCTTGTCGCGATGGTGTTCCTCGGGTTCGTCGGCCGGTTGCACGCCGCGGGCGTGCAGGTGACCAACATGGCTCAGGCCGCGGCGCGTGCCGCCTCGATGGAGCCGGACTCGACCGCGGGAAAGAGGGCGGCAGCGTCGATCGTGGCAGGGTCGCCACTGGCCGCCCGTTGTGTCGGTGGCCCTGCGGTGACGACGTCGTGGGCGATGTCACCGTCGGGCACCTGGCAGGGCGGCAGCGTCACCGTCCGAGTCGCCTGTACCGTGCGCGCTCAGTCACTGGCGGGCCTCTGGGTTCCTGGTGTGCACACGGTCGCGATGGCCGACACGCAGCCGATCGATCGGTATCGGCGATGAGCTCTCCGCCTCGCGACCGTGGCGCGATCTCGGTGGTGATGATGTTCCTGCTCGTCATCGCCCTCGGCGGCGCAGGGCTCGTACTGGATGGCGGGCGCGCGATGTCGGCTCGTCGTCATGCATCCAACGTCGCGGAGGCCGCGGCCCGAGCGGCGGTGTCGACCGCGACGCCCGTCAGCAGCTTCGACCCCACCCAGGCGCGTCGTGCGGCGATCTCCTACGCCGAACGGGCAGGGGTCGCGTCGAAGGACGTCGACGTCGTTGTCGCTGCCGACTTCGTGACCGTCACCGTGACGGAACGCCGGGCGACGGTGTTCCTCGTCCTCGGCGGGCGATCGACGATGACCGTGCGCGCTGCCGGTACGGCTCGCATCGTCTACTCGAGCTGAGCACTGCTCCTACGAAAGGCTTCATCGTGCGTCACATCAGCCGCAATGCACTTCGCGTCGTCGCCCTCCTCGCGCTCGCTGCCGCGCTCGTCGGCGTGCCGGCGTTCGTCGCCGTGACGGTCGGTAGACCGTTCCCCTCGATCGGTCAGCTGCAATCGGTGTGGCGAACTCGCCAGGTCGACGCGGATTTCGTCGTTCGGCTCGGCACCGCTGTCTTCGTGCTCCTCTGGGCGTGGTTCGCCGTGACCGCCGTGGTCGAGTTCGTCAGGGTGCTGACACGCCCGAGCAGCGTGCACCGCGAGGGCGATATCGCCGCGCCTTCGCCGACGAACTGGGTGAAGGGCCTGGTGCGATTCATCGCGATCTCGTCGGTGGCGGCGACGGTCATCAGTGCGGGTTCGACGTTGGGCCACCGCTCGCCGGTGGCGCTGGAGGGACCACCGGCCTCCTCCGTCGTCGTCCAATCAACGTCGTCGCCGACGGTGCCGGCCGCCCCGTCCGTTGTGAGCGTGGCCAGCGAAGCGCCCGTTGCCCCAACTGTCGCGCCGCCTACCACCGGCATCGTTCCCCACCTGTCGACGGTGATCGACCGCAACACCGGGGATCGAACAGGGCTCGAGCTGGCGGTGCTGTTGGCGGCCGGCGCCTTGGGTTCGGTGGAGGCTCGCCGCCGCCGGCGACTGCGTTCGGGGGGCATCGAGTCGAGGCTCGCGCCGCCGACGTTCGAGCA
>JAYVMH010000348.1:0-11211 GCA_043759015.1 Actinomycetota bacterium | reverse complement strand
GTCAGACCCCGAGCAAGGAGACGCTCTGGTACGACCTCGCGGCCACCGACGAGTACGGCGATCTGGTGGCGACCGCGCGGGTGCTGACCCGATTCGCGAAGTCGTCGTCACCGCTCTATCACGCCCGCGTCTGACGGGCGAGGGCCGTTGCCGGGGCGGTGGGGTCTCGCGACCTGCGTACGCTGGGTGGCATGACCGAACCGTGCACTGGCAGCGCCACCATCGTGATCCACCGATCGCCCCAAGAGGTGTGGTCGGCCATCGCCGACGTCACCAGGATGGGTGAGTGGAGCCCGGAGACGAACGCAGCCCGCTGGGCCGAGGGCGGTTCGGCTCCTGCCGTGGGCGCCAAGTTCTTGGGCGACAACGCAGTCAAGGTCGGGGGCCGCACCATCAAGGCCTGGACGACCACCTCGGAGGTGACGGCGTGCGAGCCCGGTGTCGTGTTCGAGTTCGTCGCCGAGGGGTACACGACGTGGCGCTACGACTTCGCTGCAGAGGGCGCGGGCACAACCGTGACGGAGTCGTTCTCGTACGTTCCCAAAGGTCTCCAAGGGTTCATCTACGGCACGGTGCTTCGTCGCCGCAGTGCGATGACGAAGGGAATGCGTTCGACGCTGGCCCGCGTCAAGTCGACGCTCGAGTCCGCCTGACGATGCCAGACTGGCCCGCGTGACACACGATGTGAAGTTCGGCTGGCTCTCACCCGTGATCGGCAACCGGTGGAGCGACCACCAACCGATCGTGCAGTTTCAGGATCAGCACATCCTCCCAACCGCGCTGCCCCACTTCGACTCGCTGTGGATCGCCGATCACTTCTACGGCTTCGAGGCCAAGACGGATCCGTTCCTGGAGGCGTGGACGACGCTGACGTGGCTCGCGGCCCGATACCCGAACGTCGAGCTCTGCCACCACGTGCTCGGCCAGGGTTACCGACCACCGGCGCTCACCGCCAAGATGGCCGCCACGCTGCAGACGTTGTCGGGTGGTCGATTCATCCTGGGCATCGGCGCCGGTTGGCGCGACGACGAGTACGCGGCCTACGGCTACGAGTTCCCCAAGGCCTCCGTGCGGTTCGCCCAGTTGGAAGAGGTGATCACGATCTGCCGACTGATGTGGACGCAGCCCGAGCCGTCGTTCACCGGCAAGTACTTCCACATCGACGGGGCCGCCGCACCACCGCTGCCCGACCCGGTGCCGCGAGTGTGCATCGGCGCGTCCGGCGAGCAGATCGGCCTGCCGATGGTGGGTCGCCTGGCCGACATCTGGAACGGCTGGTACCGCGGCGAGGAGGACTGGAACCGGCGCAAGGGCATCGTGTTCGCCGCCGCCGAGAAGGCAGGGCGCGACCCCGCCGACATCGAGGTGTCGACGACGGTCGAGAAGCCGCTGCCCGAGACCGACGAGGAGAGCGAACAGCTGCTCGAGCTGCTGCGTCGCCGATTCGCGGTCGGTGTCAGCCACTTCGTGCTGGACTTCGGCCACCCGAAGTCGACCGAGCCGGTGATGCGATTCGTCGAACAGGTCATCCGGCCGTTGAAGGCAGGGTGAGCCGGTTGCGCAACGACGGCATCGTGATCCGGCGACCGACACCGGACGAAGCGCGCCCCGCATCCGAGGTGATGCGCGCGGCACTGATGATGTCGCGCATCAGCGAGGAGGATTGGACTCGCTGGGGAGGCGGCTGGCAGGAGGGCTACGCCGGCATGACCGCGTGGGACGGCGAGCGGTGCGTCGGCAACTCCGGCGCGTTCTACTTCGACACGCTGGTGCCGGGTGGTGCCTGGCTGGCCACAGCGGGAGTCACCCGCGTCGGTGTCCTCTCCACGCACAGCCGGCGCGGCATCCTCAGCGCGTTGATGCGCGAGTTGCTCACCGAGGAGCGTGCCGCTGGAAACGTGCTCGCCAGTCTGCGGGCCAGCGAGGCGCAGATCTATGGACGGTTCGGGTTCGGTCTCGCCGGCGAGGCGACATCGGTGCTCGTACACGCGGACCGCATCCTGCCGATCCAGGGAGCCGCGCCCGGATCGTGTCGTCTGCTCGCCGGCCATGAGATGAAGGCCATCGTTCCCGACCTCTATCAACGACTGTCGCACCGGGTCGGGGCGGTCACCCGCGACGACTGGATGTGGCGGCGAATCCTCGACGACACGATCGAGGGCAAGAAGACCCAGCACGTCGTCGTGCACACATCTGCCGACGGGGTCGACGACGGGTACGCGCTCTACGAGCTGAGCTGGCGCGAAGGTCAGTTCGCGGAGATCGGTGGCGACTGCGAGACCCACGAGTTCTTCGCCGATTCGGTGGGCGTCGAGCTGGCGTTGTGGCAGTACCTCGCGTCGATCGGTCTCGTCCGCACGCTGGTGTGCCCCAACCGCCCGGTGGACGACCCCGTGCGCCGGGCGGTGCGCGACTACCGCGGGTACGAGGTGAAGCGCCGTTGGGACGAGCAGTGGCTGCGCCTGCTCGACGTGCCCGCGGCGTTGCGCAGCCGCACGTATCAGGACGGCCCGCCCGTCGCGATCGCGGTGACCGACCCGCTGTTCCCTGCCAATGAGGGCACGTACAGGATCACCGCCGGCGGCGTCGAACCGACGACCGATCCGGCGGAGCTGACGGCGCCGATCGCCGCGCTGAGCGCTGCCTACATGGGTGGCACGTCGTGGTTGCAACTGCTCGACCTCGGCCAGCTCACCGGTTCGGCCGACGCAGCCCGCCAGGCCGACACGCTTTTCCGCCACCTCCCCGGCACCTGGTGCGGCAGCTTCTTCTGAGCCGAGCAGGTCGAGGGCAGGGTCGGGCGGTCACTACGATCAGGAGGTGCCGACGATCGCGTTCACGTCGAACCTGCGGCGCCACGTCGACTGCCCGGGGGCGAGCGTCGACGGGGCGACGGTGGCCGAATGCCTCGCGTCCTACTTCGTGATCCACCCACCGGTACGGACCTACGTGCTCGACGAGCAAGGCCGTGTCCGCCGGCACGTCGCGGTGTTCCTCGACGGCGAGCAGATCCGCGATCTACACACTCAGTCGGACCCCGTCGAAGCGGCGTCGGAGATCACTGTCATGCAAGCACTCTCTGGGGGATGAGGTGAACCTGTTGGTAGGAACGCGCAAGGGCCTTTTCACGATGAAGCCGCGGGGCAGCGACTGGGCGATCGATCACGTCGACTTCCTCGGCGAGCCGGTGAGCGCGGCCGTCGTCGGACACGACGGCACGCAGTATGCCGCGTTGGGCACAGGGCACTTCGGGGCGCACCTGTGGCGCCGCGAACGGGGCGCCGAGTGGGTCGAGGTCACCGCCCCCGCCTACCCCGAACGGCCGGAGGATGCGACGGACGTCTCGCCGATGACGCAGGAGCCATGGCCGTGGACCGTGCAGCTGATGTGGACCTTGGAGAACGGACCTGTGTCGCGACCCGACGAGCTGTGGTGCGGCACCATCCCCGGCGGCCTGTTCACGTCCGGCGATCGGGGCGAGTCGTGGGAGCTGAACCGACCGTTGTGGGACATGCCCGAGCGCACGCAGTGGTTCGGGGGCGGCTACGACTTCCCCGGGGTGCACACCGTCAGCGCCGACCCACGCTCGCCGGACACGTTGCTCATCGCGATCTCGTGCGGCGGCGCCTGGCGCACCGACGACGCCGGCGCGACCTGGACCGCCACCACCGGCATGCGTAACGAGTACATGCCGCCCGGCCAGGAGTACGGCCCGATCGTGCAGGACCCGCACCGCGTGGCCCGTTGCGCCGCCAACCCCGACGTGGTGTGGAACCAGCACCACAACGGTTGCTTCCGGTCAACCGATGGCGGGAGCACCTGGACCGAGATCGAGGAGCGCCCGCCGTCGGGGTTCGGCTTCGCTGTCGCCGCCCATCCCTCCGACCCCGGCGTCGCCTGGTTCGTGCCGGCCGTCAAGGACGAGGTCCGTGTGCCGGTGGACGGCCGGCTCGTCGTGAGCCGCACCACCGATGGCGGAGCCTCGTTCCAGTCGTTCGGCGAAGGTCTTCCCTCCTCGCACGCCTACGACCTCATCTACCGTCACTCGTTCGAGGTCGATGACAGCGGCGATCGACTGATCATGGGGTCCACGACGGGTTCGCTGTGGTCGAGCGACAGCGCCGGCGAACGGTGGAGCACCGTCTCCAACAACCTGCCTCCGATCTACTTCACCAGGTTCGTGCCGTAGCGCGGCTCAGCGCAGGCCGTTGTGTGCCAGCGTGGTCGGCATGAGCCGCCCGATCCTGCACCTCACGTGCGTGCTCACCGCCGTCGCGGTCGGGTGTACGACGGGCGCTCGGGCGACGTCCCCGAGTTCGACGACCACGACGACGAGTTCAAGGACAACGACCACGACCACGACGACGAGTTCAACGACAACGACCACGACCACGACCACGACCACTGCACCCGTCGTTCGGACGTCGCTGCCGGCGTGGCCGACGCCGCGGGATCCGATCCGGTTGCCGCAACCGACGGGTCGCGATGCGGTCGGAGTCGCCGCGTCCGGTTTCGCCGACACGATCGTCTACTACCCGGCCGTTGCCGGCACCGGCGCGGGGCACCCGCGCTATACGGACCCGGGGCTGGCCGTGCTCGCTCAGCTCGACCCGGCTTCGATGGACCGCGTGGTTTCGGCCGCGGCCATCGATGCCGTGCCCGCCCCGCCGAAGGCACCGCGACCGATCGTGATCCTCAACCCGGGTTGGCGGTCGCTGATCGCGCTGTCGACTGCACTTGCCGAGGACCTTGCCAGTCACGGCTATGTGGTGCTCGCCTCCCAGACCGACATGGCTGCGGAAGTCGCGCACCCCACCAGCACGGTCGAGGATCGCGTGAACCGAGTCGCGCTCCTCGAGCGGCTGCTCGACTTCGCGACAGGCCCGAGGCTGCCTGCCCTGGTCGGGCCCGTCGATGTGCATCGCATCGCGGTGGGAGGCCACTCCTACGCCGGCGCGATCGCGTTGGACGTCGGACTCACCGATCGACGTGTCGCCGCCGCGATCGACGTGGACGGTGGAGCGCGCGGCCAGTCGACGCGCCCTTCCCCGCGTCAGCCGACGTTGCTGCTCATCGCGGTCGATGCCAGCGTGCAGGTCGACGCCACGTTGCAGGAATTCGCCGAGCGCTCACCGAACCTGGTGGCTGTCGGCGTCACCCACGCACTGCACGCGGATGTGATGGACGGCGGCTCGATCGCCTCCCTGCTGGGCACGTCGATCTACTCGAGCCTGCTCGGCACGGTCGGGCCGACCGGCACGACCGACAGCGCGATCCTCGTGCGACGGTTCCTGGATGCCGTCCTCGCGCCGCGTCACCACCTCCCCACCGCGACCGAGCTGATCCGCGGCCTCCCCTCGGTGACCGCCACCCCCTTCGTCCTCCCCACCTGACGCCCCCGACCTCCGTCCAAAATCCGTTCTGTGTCACACCGGTGACCACGATGGCGGTGGGCAGACGGTGTGACCCAGACGGGGTTGGTGAGGCAGATCGGGATGTGGCTGCCCCTCACCAACGACACGGTCACCAACGACACGGTCACCAACGACACGGTCACCGACTGACGAGACAGCAGAGGCGCCGAGGCAGCCGGTGCCGTCGAGGGTCGAAGGTGAGGGAAACGTCCAGGCTCTGGGTCAAGATCCGCGGCGCGATCGTTCAGGTCGCGAGCTGCACCTCATCGAGCCGGCGAACCGGTCGATCGAGGAGATCTCCATGGGTCAGCGCCAGCGGCTGGCGATCGCGAGGGCCGTCCTCTGCCGACCGCGGCTGATCCTCGTCGATGAACCGACGAGCTTCCAGGACTCGGAGAGCTCGACCGTGGTCGTCGACGTGTTGCGGTCCGCCGCGGCCGCAAGCTCGGCGGTCGTCGTCGCCAGCCACGACCCTGTGGTGGTCGACCGCGCCGACAACGTCATCACGTTGAGCGCCCCGAGGTGACCGGCGCAGCCACACCGCGCGTGGAACTCGTCCGGTTTCGCTGGCCGCTCAGACGGGGTCGATTCAAAGGTTGGGTACAGTCCGGATCATGGTCTCCACTGTGCTCGTCGTCGAGGACGAGCTGAAGATCCGCGAGTTGATCCGCCGGTATCTCGAGCGTGCGGAGTTGGCGGTCGTCACCACCGGCTCGGGTGCGGAAGCGTTGACGATCATCGAGCGTGGTGGCATCGATCTGGTGGTCTTGGATCTGAACTTGCCGGACGTGTCGGGCGAGACCATCGCCGCAGAGGTGGCCGGCACGGTGCCGATCCTGATGCTGACTGCGAAGTCGAGCGAAGCGGATCGCATTCGTGGACTCGAGCTCGGTGCCGACGACTACTTGTCGAAGCCGTTCTCGCCACGCGAGTTGGTGCTTCGGGTGAAGGCGATCCTTCGCCGCAGCGCGACCGGGCCTGCGGCCGAACCGGGAACGAAGCTGTCGCTCGGGGAGGCGGCGTTGGTGATCGACGACGCGCGCCATGAGGTGTTCGTGCGCGGCGCGCTGGTCGAGCTCACCCCGACGGAGTGGTCGTTGCTGTTGGCATTGGCGTCGTCGCCGGGTCGGGTGTTCTCGCGGTCGGAGTTGATCAACCGGGTGCGTGGGTACGAGTTCGAGGGCTACGAACGGACGGTGGATTCACATGTGAAGAACCTGCGCCGAAAGATCGAGGCCGATACGCACGACCCGGTGTACGTGGAGACGGTGTTGGGCACCGGCTACCGCCTGACTCTCGAACGCGACCGAGGCTGATGTGAAGGTGTGGCACCCAAGGCTGTCCTCGCTAGGTGTGCGTCTGTCGCTCGCGTTCGTGGCGGTGGCGTTCGCCGCGATCGGTGTGTTCGGTGTGCTCACGATGCTGTCGGCCAGCCACGAGGTGTCCACCCTCAGCAGTCGGAACCAGCGGGACGATCTTGCCGCCACGGCGTTCGCCGCCGGGGATGCCTTCCAGCGCGCCCACGGATGGCAAGGAGCCGATCTCAACGGCGCCGCGGCAATCGCCGCCCGCAGCCAGGCGACACTGACCGTGATCGACGCCGACGGAACGGTGATCGCGGCCCCGACCGATGTGCTGGCAACGATGATGGAACAGATGCACGGCCTCGCCGCGGTCGACACGCCACGCGGCGATCCGGTGTCGCAAGCCGTGGTCGTCGATGGAGCGAACGTGGGCGCAGTCATGTTGCGCTTCCCGACCGAGACGATGGATGCCGAACGACACGTGCGCGACGCGCTTGCCCGCACGGCGATCACCGGGACGTTGGTGGCCGCTGCGGTCGCATTGATCGTGGCCATCTACGTCTCCATCCGTGTCACCCGCCCGGTCACCGCACTGACCAACGCGGCCGGGGATCTCGCGGCGGGTCGACGAGACGCCCGGGTCGAGGTCGAGGGTCCTGGCGAGTTGCGGACGCTCGCCCAGGCGTTCAACGACATGGCGGACAACCTCGACCGCGAGGACGAGCTTCGCCGCCACCTTGTCGCCGATGTCGCCCACGAGCTACGCACACCCCTGACCATCCTTCAAGGTGCCACCGAAGCGTTGCTCGACGGCGTCGACGAGCCCACCCCAGAGGTGCTCGGCTCGCTCAACGACGAAGTGACCCGCCTACGTCGCCTCGTCGCCGACCTCGAGACCCTCGCAGCAGCCGAAGCAGCCGGCCTTCAGCTGCACACCCGTCAGCTCGACCTGGCCGACGTGGCCAGCGAGTCGATCGATCTGTTGCGCCCGCTCGCCGACGAAGGTGGCCTCAGCCTCATCGCCGACACCTCGGCCGCTCCCGTCGTCGGTGACCCCGACCGCCTTCACCAGATCGCGGTCAACCTGATCGCCAACGCAGTGAAGTTCACGCCCGCCGGCGGCACGGTCACCATCCGCACCCGGTCGGATCGCAACTCGTCGTTGCTGGAAGTCGTCGACACCGGTCCTGGCATCCCGGAGCACGACCTGCCACACGTGTTCGAACGGTTCTGGCGTGGGGTGAACGGTGCCAAGGCTGCCGGGAGCGGCATCGGACTCGCCGTCGTCGAGGAGTTGACCGTGGCGCACCGCGGCACCGTGACAGTCGAGAACGTCAGCGGTGGCGGTGCCCGGTTCGTGGTCATCTTGCCCCTCGACCGCGTCGGCTGAAACCGCGCGCACAAGCGCGCCGTGTCCATCCGGCCTCCACACGATCACCACATCGTGGGCGCACGGTGATCGTGTCAAGGAGGATCTTTCATGAAGACCAGGACTCGCACACTCGCAGTCATCGTCGCCACCGCCGCCTCCGCCAGCCTGCTGACGGGTCTCGCGATGAGCGCAGGCAGCTCTGCTGCACCGAACACCCCGCGATCAACAACGTTCACGATGCCGATGTCGATCACCGGCGTGGGTTCGATGATGGGAGGCAATGCCACGGCAGCGATGCACGACGCAATGCACGACGCAATGCACGACGGCAACGCGATGACCAACGGCAACACGTCGGCGCACGCCGGCCACCACATGGGGAGCCGGCCGTGAACCACCGTCACCACCTCATCTGCCTGGCGGCCGGTGCGGTCGCGATCACGTTGCTGTTGTTCGGCGGTGGCTCGAACCTGACGATCGTCGGTTTCAGCGCCGTCCTGCTGGTCTGCCCGATCGTGATGGGCGTCGTGATGTGGCTGTTGATGCGACCGACGGCACCGCGCGCGAGCGAGCGCGAGGAACTGCCGGACCCGCACCGCGTGAACGCCGGTGGACGATGAAGGATCGAATCTGGCTCAAGATCGCGGTCGGCGAACTCGCCGTGCTCGCCGCGGTCCTGCTCGGGGTGTTCGCGCTGGTGCGCGGCGCGAGCGGCGCCGACCCCGACCATCACCCGGCGGCGTCGACGGCGGTCACGATCTCGCTCGCCAAGACGCCGGCCGAGATGGCCGACCACTACCGGTTTGCCGCTGCGCACCCTCAGGAGTACGCCCAGATCCCCTGCTACTGCGGTTGCGACCGCAGCCTCGGCCACCGCTACCTCACCGACTGCTTCGTGACCCGCGGGGGTACATGGGATGCACACGCCTCCGGTTGCGCGGTCTGCGCCACCGAAGCGACGCAGGTACGTGCCCAACTCGCTGCCGGCGTCCCGATCGCCGACATTCGGACATCGATCATCGACACCTTTGGACCGCCACCAACCCCGACCGCGGCAGGAGCAACATCATGACCAACACCAGCACGCGACGCGCCGACCGCGAGCGCGCCGGCCGCCGTCACCTCTGGCTCGGCACGTTCACGGCGTTGGTCATCGTCGCCGGCGTCGGCGTCGCGATCGCGAGTGGGGCCTCGTCATCACCGAAGGCCGAACAACGCACGGGCGAAACGAGCTCGATGGGCATGCCAGTGATCGCCAACACCGGCGCGGGGACCGGGACCGCCAAGGTCACAGGTCTCGCAGCCACCCCGAAGGCCTGGGCTCTCGGCACGGTGAAGCTCAACGTCGCCGTACGCCCCACCTGGACGTTCACCAACTTGGGGAGCGACAACGTGACGCTCGGTCAACCGCACGTACAGGTCAACAAGGGTTGCTGTCCCGGTGCGTTCACGTTCGACGGTCCGAGCACGATCGCCCCCGGACAGACCACCAGGCTTGTCTTCGAGCTCTCGATGCACCCCGGCATGGACGGCCTTCACGACATGGTCCTCCACGTGCCTGCCAAACGTGCTGACGGCACCGCCACCAAGGTGGACCTCACGGTCACCGGCGACTTCCACGACTGATCACCCAACGACTGATCACCCAACGACTGATCATCCAACGACTGATCACTGAACGACATCACCGGTTCCACCGCGCCTGACCGCTCTCCCGTTCGCAAGGAAACCGTAACAAGGGTAGCGTCGTCGTCATGAGACGATCACGGGCGGTGTTGGCGCGCGCCACGGCAGCACTGGTGGTCACCAGCCTGTTCTTCGGTGTCTCGGGCGCCCGAGCCGATTCGGTCACCGACCAGAAGCACAAGGTCGAGCAGTTGGCGATCGAGTTGAACTCGTTGACGGATCGCATCACCCAGATCGACGAGGCGTTCGGCGCGGCGCAGGAGCAGCAGGCTGCCCTGGCGGTAGAGATCACCGCGTCGCAGGCACAGGTGGCCAGCGAGCAGGCTCAGCTGGATCAGTTGAACGGCACGATGACCGACATCGCAGTGAATCGGTTCGTCGGCAACAACGCCCACGGGCTCAGCCCACTGTTCTCATCTGCGGTCGCGTACAGCGACGCGCAGCAGTTCGATGCGATGTCGTCGATCGCGTTCGACACCGGAGCCGCCAATGCCGACGACGTTCAGTCGCTGGTCCGACGGTTCAACGCCGATACCAAGCACCTGCAGCAGCAGGAGCACACGGCCACCAACCTGATCGCCACGTTGACGAAGCAGAAGGCCGACGGCCAGCTGCTGATCACGGCATTCACGAAGAAGGCAGCGGAGGCAAAGGCCAAGTACGGCGAGTTGGTCCAGCAGGAAGCCGAGCGCCAAGCAGAGGTCAAGGCTCGTCTCGCCGCCCAGAAGTTCGCCGCTCAACAGGCGGCGGCGGCGAAGTCACGAAGCAGCGGCGGCGGTGCGGCGGCGCCGGCGCCGCGAGGTGGTGGCGGCGGCTCAGGCAACAACGCCCCGACTGAGCCGCCTCCGCCGCCCGTGTCCGGCAAGGCCGGCCTGGCGGTCGGGGCGGCGCGCAGCGTGCTGGGCGTGCCGTACGTCGCGTTCCAACAGACGCCGCAAACCGGGTTCGACTGCTCTGGCCTGACGACATGGGCCTGGGCACAGGCCGGTGTGCACATTCCGCACCAATCGGGCCAGCAGTTCGCGACGAGTCCGCACGTGCCCAAGGATCAGGCACAACCTGGCGACCTGGTGTTCTACTACTCGCCCATCAGCCACGTCGGCATGTACATCGGCGGCGGCATGATGATCGACTCCCCCCAAACCGGCTCCGTCGTGAGGGTGTGGCCAGTGAAGTGGGACATGGTGGTCGGGGTCGCTCGTCCGGGATGACGGCCACACCTTCCAGAGGGCCGGAAACCCCTACCCCTCGTTCACACAGACGACGGTGGAGCTGACGCCGTCGCGGCCGGGCACCTACGGTTTCGCGTGCGGTATGAACATGATCCATGGCAGCTTGGTCGCGGTGGCCGACACCCTCAAAGACGACGCCGCGGCGAGCGTCGCCATGCTCCGTCACCTCGGTCTCGAGGTCGTCATGCTCACCGGCGACAACC
>JAYVMH010000347.1:0-5103 GCA_043759015.1 Actinomycetota bacterium | reverse complement strand
CCGAGGCCGGGCTGATCGTCCTGCACTACGACAGCGACTTCCCGCGCCTCACCGCCGCCGGCGGTGCACCCCACGAATGGGTCGTACCCCAAGGCTCCATCTGACCCCAACCACCACACCCCCCACCCGGCGACCAGCCCGCAACGTTCAGCGTCTCGGCTCGGTCGATCCCGAGCAGGACATCACCCACCTATCGCCGGAACCCGGGCACAACAGCCTCGGGCGGCGTGCGCCGTTACCGGGCGCCTCGACCGAAGACACTTGGCAAAGTGGCATACTTGTGGCATGATAATGGCATGAGTCGTTTGCGTGTGAGCACCACCGTTGATGGAGACCTTCTGACCCGAGCCCGACGACTGCGCTCTGGAGTCACCGATGCCGCGCTCCTCGACGAGGCACTCACCGCTCTCGTGGCCCAGCATCGCGCCGCGGAAGTCGATGCTGCGTACGCCGTTGCCTATGACGTCCATCCGCTGGACGAGCCCGACGAGTGGGGCGATCTCGCGTCGTTCCGCCAGGCGGCCGGCGCAACATGACCGCCATGCCGATGCGGGGCGAGGTCTGGTGGTGCGAACCTCCCGAGATCGGACGACGTCCCGTCGTCGTGCTTTCGCGCGACGCCGCGATACCGCGGCTTCGGCGAGCGCTCGTTGCCCCGTGTACGACCACGATTCGCGGCTTGCCCAGCGAGGTGGTCCTCGAGCCGGGCGAGGACCCGGTCGGTCGTCGAAGCGCCGTCAACCTCGACTCGGTCGAGAGCGTGTCGTTGGGCGTGCTCATGGCGCGCATCGGAAGGCTGAGCGACACGCGGATGCGACAGATCTGCTCCGCCCTCGAAGTCGCCGTGGAGTGCCAGTAGTTGGATAGGCAAACGGCACGCGCGTACAAGCGCGGATGGCGCGACCACCTGCATATCGATGCTCCCGGGCGCCACGGTGAGGAGCTCCTGGGTGGCGATATCGGGCGTGCTCCGAAGTGGTCACGTGGGACGATGACGAGCGTGGACGAGCTCGCCGCCCTGGTCGCTGAGGCTCACGCCCGTTGGACGTCGCTGGTCGTGGAGTCGGTCCTTGGTAGTAGTGAGCCGGTCGCTGTGGCTGAGATCCTGGAGGGCGCGATTGCCGCGCGTTGGGGGTCGCCGTCACCGGAGCCTTGTTCTACGAGTCGGGTGTCGGGATCGTCGCCGGTGTCGTCTTGGCCGACGCCCGTGCAGTGGTCGCCAAGGTGCACCGGGCCGACTACCAGTCCAGCGACCACCTCGCCGCCGTCGTCGTGGTGCAGGCCGAACTCGCCGCCCGTGGGCTACCGGCACCGGCTCCGCTTGCCGGGCCGCTCCGACTCGGCCAAGGCTGGCTGACCGTCGAGGAGTACCGACCTGCGGACCGGGCCGACGGCTACGACCCCGCGGTCCGGCGTGAACTGGCGATCACGCTCCACGCGTTCGTCAGCGCTGCCGTCACGCACGCAAGCGCGCGAACTCGGGTCGTGGATGGCCACGCCGGTGACCGACAACCTCTGGCCCGAACCCCACGACCTCCGCTTCGACCTCGCCGGTACCGCGACTGGCGCCGAGTGGATCGACAACACCGCACGAGCGGCTCGGGCGGTGCTCGCCGCAACCACACTGCCTGCGGTCGTAGGGCATTTCGACTGGCGGGTTCAGAACCTCGGCTTCACCCGAGGACGCGTGACAGCGATCTACGACTGGGACTCCGTCGCCTTGGCTCCTGAAGCCGCCGTTGTCGGCGCCGCGTCCGTGACCCATCCGGTCGACTGGCGACTCGGACTGGCCGATCCACTGCCGACCAAAGCACAGGTCGATGACTTCATCACAGCTTATGAACAAGCGCGGCGTACACCGTTCGACAACACCGAACGGATCATCATCGCCGCCGCACAACGATGGGTCGTCAGCTACGGCGCCCGCTGCCAGCACACTCCGATGACGTGCTCGGCATCTTCCCCGACGTTGACCACTCCAAAGGCTGGCCCCGACTCCTGCGGAACCTCATCGACTCCTAGGAGCAACCGGCCGGGCGAGCCACCCCGCGAGAGGCTGTCGCCGAACCCGATCGCGAGCTGACCGCAGTCATCTGGTTCCTGCTGATCCCGAGCACCCACCGAGCGCGCTTCGCCGGAACTCGGGCGCGTGGTCTGCCCGGATAGCGGAGCGAAGTGGTGCGTTCGGTGGACGGTCGGTGTGGTGGACCTCTCTGGGTGGCGAGGGGCGGCGCCGCCCGCGATCCCGGGTGTTGATCGCAATCCAACAGCAGCCTCGTCGTGGTGTGCCCGCACGCTACGCCGACCACTCGTTGACAGCGTCAGGCGGCCACTGGTGCGTTGACCATGCGGCGGCGGGACTCCCGCCGCTCACCTCTGTGGTTCGCTGTCCTGGCTGATGCCGCCGAGCGCTCGGTGGTGCAAGCCTCGCTCAGAGCTTCCAAGCGGCGATCTGCTTGGCGGTGTCGACGTAGTGACGCAACGCGCACACCTGGCCGGCGTCGTTGAAGGTCCAGAGGTGGATCTCCTCATCGCGAAGATGACCACCGACCGGCGTGACGTACTCGATCACGAACGTGACAGCCACCTGGTTGGCGCCCTCCATCATGTTCAGCACCTCGAACCCCTGCATCGTCAACGTGGCGACGCCGGCGAAGAACTCCGCGACGCCAGACTTGCCGGTGCGGGCCTGCAGGATCGAGATGCCGGCCTTCTGGGCCCGGTTGTCCTCCCACTGCTCCCACGCGACATCGTCAGAACACACGTCCAGGATTGTCGGTACGTCCCCGCGTCCAAAGGCTTCGTAGATCGTCTGTGCGGTAGCGAGATTGCTCATGCCATCTATTCGGCGTACCGAACCGTCCGGATCACTGGCCGTCGGTACGAATCGAACGGCGTCTGCCCGGACAGGGGGACCGAGCGCCCGGTACCGGCGCTCGCAAAGACCGCACCAGGCCGCCTCGAAGGCACTGCACTCCGGCCCATCCTGCGCGCCCGGGATCACCGGCGGATGTCATGCGTCGCGTTCGAACCGGTGTCGCCCTACCGCTCTCAGCGATCGGGCGGCGAAGGTGATGCCGAGCAGCACGACTGGGCGGGGCACTGGCCATCGCGGTCAACCTCAAGGGCGCCATACACGCCGCGGTGGATGCCCGGCGTCCGTAGGTAGCGGGCCGCCCAGCATCAGTCGAGTTCGAGCGCCAGCCTGAGCGCGTTGTTGATCATGGTCAGCTCCTCGTGGCTAGCCCGGCCCACGAACGCTCCGAGCCTCTCGGGGGCGACGGCTGCGGTCTGCTCGACCAACACCTGTGTCTGTTCGTCTTCGATGACGATCGTGGGGCGGAAGATGCGCGGTGGCGCAGAACGAGATGTCGGCGCCACGAGCACGGTCGACAGCATCAGGTCGTCGGACTGGACGATGACGGCGAATCGTGCGCCTTGCTGCTCGCGTCCGCGAGCGTCACGAGGTGCTCGGAGGCGGTGGATGTCACCACGCACGAAGCTCGTCCATCTCGGCGAGTACCTGGCGGCTTTCGTCGCGGTCGGCTTCGTCGTTGGCCAGGGCACGGGACTCGGCGCGCATCTGCTCGCGTCGACGCAGGCGAACGGCGTCTACGAGGGCTTGGCGGATGGCGTCCGATGCGGTCGCGCCGTCGGCCATGAGCTCGGCCAGTGCCTTTTCGGATCGTGGGTCGGTTCGGAAGTTCAGCACCGGCATACGACGATGATACGACGGTGCGTAAGACAATGCAACGACGCTGGAGGCGAGGGCGCGTGATTGTCGCCGGTGGTGTCGCGGCCCGAGCCCTTGTGTGACCGGGAGCGTTCCGCACTCGACGAGATCACACGGGCTGGGCGCGGCTCGGCCCGGGCACCTCCTGGCCCATCTGGTGGCCCATCCGATGGCCCATCCAACCTGCGACAACCGGGGACGCGGCGAGACACGGTCGGCGCGTCGGCCCTGGTGAAGCACCATGCCGGGACGCCTTGGAACACCTCGGACGGCCGGGTAGCGACTTCCAATCCGACGGTCGCACGTTCGAATCGTGCCGGGGGCGCCCTCCGTCCACTGCCGACGTCTTGGACGCACAACAACAAGGCTCCAGGCGGAGCACACAAGCATGCGCCGTGTCGATGACCGTGAACGTTCCCGACGTGGGAGCCGTGCCGCGCCGCCGACGTCTCAGCTTTGCTGGGATGGGAGCGAGCAAGCACGGCATCAGCAACCAAGTCGACGAACTGCTCGCCGACGGGTTCGGTCGCGACTGAGCAGTGCTGATCGTTGACGATGCGCTACGACCGGACCCGCCACAGCCTCGACCGTCGTGCCACCTACATCGTCGCCGCGTCCGTAGCCGGTGCCAGCCGCACCAGCTGACCCACCGCTGAGCGCGATCAACACCGCGCGCCGATATCGCCGGGCACCGTCGCACCCGGGTGTCGCTTGCCAGTGTCATGGGGCCGGGTGGCTGCTGGGAGGGGTGCGTCGCCGTGGTGTGTGGGGCGTTGTCGGGTGCCTCTGACACGTTTGAGCGATCGGGCCTCCCTGGAGCCGGGTTGCTTTGTTCGTGCGGCCGATCGGAGCTGCGTTGGGCCGTCGGTGACGGACGTTGCCCGAGATGATCGCGGCCCGATGGCGACGCGCTCGTCGAGGCTGACCTCCCCGGGGCGGTACGCGGGCGCCCAAGCCCGTCTCATGACAGCCGACCACTGAGCCTCATCCGGACGGTGGGGTCGCCAGCGACGGCGTCAGGTGTGGTTCACCCCCGGGGTTTGACCGGCCTACGGAAGGGTTCGGTCCGGTGGGATCAGCACGGTGTCGATCACGAGGATGGTCCCGTTGGTGGCTTTCGCTCCGCGCGTGACGTTGGCGCCGTTGACGGTGGGGAACGCGCCAGCGGCCTTCAACGTAACCGTTGAGCCTTCGAGCGTGGAGACCTTGCCGGCGCTGACGTCCTTGGCGGAGATCTTCTTGGCGACGACGTGGTAGCGAAGGACGTCTCGTAGCAGGTCGGGCTGGCGTTCGAGCTTGTCGAGGGTGGCGGGGTCGAGTTTGGCGAAGGCGGCGTCGGATGGTGCTAGCAGGCTGAAGGGTCCACCGCC
>JAYVMH010000346.1:0-11264 GCA_043759015.1 Actinomycetota bacterium | reverse complement strand
GTCACGGCACGGACACTGGCCCTCCTTGCGCTCGACATCTGCGGAGTCGCATGACGACGGAATCGCCGGCCACCGGCGAGCGCAGGTCACGCCCGCTCACCGCGCGCTGGTTCGCCCGTTCGAAGCCGCGTGCTCCCGAGCACCGTCCGCATCAGAGCGAGGAGTGACCCACCGCTACGAGGAGCCGGAAACGCTCCAAGTCATGGGTTTGATGTCGCCCCGCTGGGTGGACACCTCGATTGGGAGCATGTCCGTGTCACCGGGCGAGATGAAGCAGGCCCGTCACGCACCACGTCGTCCCAGGGGTGGCCGACTCGGACGTCAGTGGGTCCGGGACCACTGTACGAGCACGAACGTGGCGTCGTCCGCCAGCTTGTTCTGGTGGTGCTCGAGAACGGCGCGCGTCAGCTGCCGCACGATCTGCTCCGGCTCAAGTTCGTTCGAGGCACTCCTGCCCACGAAGTCGGACAAGCCGATCACGCCGAACGGGTCACCTGAGTGCGAATGGGCGTCGATGACACCGTCGCTGTAGAAGAGGATGCTGTCGCCAGGTTCCAGCGATTCCATCGCCGTCGTCACCTTGAGCGGTTGGCCGGGAAGGCTGTTCAGTCCCCACGGGAGAGTCGGCCGGCACGAGAGAGCACGTACGACCTGACCGTTGCGGACGAGCAGCGGAAGTGGGTGCCCCGCGTTCGTGAAGGTGAGCGAGCCCGTGTCAAGATCGATGCGCGCCAGTTGTCCCGTGGCGAAGGAAAGGTCCTGAAACTCTGCTGCCATTGTGCTGTCGAGCGCGCGGTGCATCATCTCCAGCGTGTGCCCCTCGCGTCGGCTGTGGCGATAGGAGCCGACGGCCAATCCAGCGATCATCGCGGACCGAAGGTTGTGGCCCATTGCATCGAACACGGCGACATCGCACATCGAGCCGTTGACGGCGTAGTCGAAGCAGTCGCCGCCAACCTCGTACGCCGGTTCCACGAGCCCGGCGATCACCACCCGGTCGGTTCTCAGCACCAGGGGCGGCAGGAGGTCCCACTGGAGGCTTGCGGCGAGCGAGAGAGAGCGGCGTCGCCGGCGCACGTTGTAGACGTCCGTGGCCTTGGTGTTCACGGCGATGAGGTAGCCCGTGAGCAGGCCAAGGTCGGTGCACGCCTGCACGGTCTCGTCGGTTGAACTCGGTACCGTCAGCGCCAGGACACCAGTGCGGTCAGAGCCCTCGATGACCGGCACCCACACCCTCACGCCATCCTCCCGGCCGGCGAGGACCGGTCTCTGTGTGAGGAACGCCCGCCCGGCCATCGTCCCGAGAACGGTCTCGCTCGCCGGCGGCGCGGTGGCGTGGGCCGCGGGGTCAGGCACAGGCTCGAGCGAAACCTGCGCGAAGTCGACGAGGTAGAGCACCACGTCCGAGGCGTTCAGCAGACGGCCCGCCAACTCACGTACGATCTGCGGCACCGAGTCCGGGTCCGCGCCACGGGCCACCTGGAGCATCGCGCTGAGATCCAGGCCCCTCATCACCTCGATGCTAGGCGCACAAGCCGAGACACTGGCGCTCGTCGCCCAGCCCAGGGAATGCTCCGCCTGATCGCGCACAACGTCAACCGCTCGCCACCGCGGCCACAACCTCCGACAGCGGCCGTCCCGATTGCTCCTGGACCCGAACACGGCGGCAACCTCCAGTGATCGCGCTCAGCGAAGTTCCCCAGGTGTGCTCGGCGGGTTCCAGTCATCGTCGCTACGCCTGAGCCAGTGGAAGAACGGCGGGTCGGTCACCCGCAACGGGGTCACGAGGGTCGTGGAGCCGGTCATCAGCCGGCAGCCCGCGCGGGTCGACTCTTTGCGCTACCTCAGTGCGCACGAGCGGGTGGTCCTCGCCGACGGGGCCCACGCCGGGCAGTCGGCGCGCAAGATCGCAGCCGGGCTCGGTCATGCGGTGTCGACGGTCAGTCGTGAGCTGGAACGGAACCGCTCCGACGACGGCGTCTATCGACCGCACGCCGCGCAGGCGATGATGCGTTCGCGTCCCCCGCGTCCCAAGGCTCGCCGACTGGAGCTCGATGCGTGAGCTCGACGTAGCGCACGGCCTTCGGATCGCGGTCGAGACCGTGTACCAGGCGCTCTACAGCCCCATGCACGTGGTGGAACGTGACGCGGCCCGTGTGTTGCGGACCGAGCGACCGCACCGGCGGCCTCGTCGTCGTGGCGACGTGCGCCGGCCGCGGTTCGCGCCCTCGCCAACGGGAGCGCCGCTGGGATCGATGTGCTGGCCCTCACCAACCGCGACGAGACCGATCTGTCATGGGCCCCAACCCCGCGTTCGACGACCCCGACGCCGCCGCCACGGTCGCCGCGGCGGCGAACTACGCCGGTTCACCCGAACGCGCGACGCTGCTGCTGGCCGCCTATCGCGCTGCCCGTCAGGCGCGTGGCGAGACGACAGCGAACCGGTGGCTGCTCATCGCCCTCGGCTCGGACGCCGCCTCGAGTGAGACACCCGATGATCTCGTGGCCTCGATCGTGAGCATCGAAGGCCTGTCCAGACTGAGTCGAGGAGCGGGGGGATCCGAGGCGCCACCAGCGGGCAATGAATGGTGCGCGTCGACCTCGCCACCGCACGTGCCCCGGCGGTCAGCCTACGCCGGGAGTACCGGCGCGGGGAGTCAAGGTCACGATCGTCGCGTTCGGATTGTCCGGGTCGCCGTCTTCAGTCGTCGGGTCGGGGGTGTAGGCTGCGGCCAGCACGATGAGCACCCGAACGTGCGGGCCAACGTCAGGTTGGCTCGGGAGCGATGCTCCGGACCCTGGTAGCGCGTCATCCGTACGACGGTCGTATGAAGGATGGGGGCTGCCATGAGTGTCCCGGCGTTTCCGGCTGATGTCGCCGGGCAGGTTCGCGTCACCCGAGAGCGAGGCTTGACGACGGTGGTGTGGCTGGTCGGGGAGCATGACTTGTCCACGGTCGATGCCGTCACGGAGGCGTTCGCTGCGGCCATGGCGGCCGGCTCGACGGAGGTTGTGGTGGATCTGAGCGGCGTCGGTTTCATGGGCGCGTCAACCGTCGGGGTGCTCGTCGACGCTGATCGTCTCTTCACTTTGTACGGCGGATCACTGAAGCTGCGGTCCCCCTCCCGGTGCGCCGCCCGTTTCGTGGAGGTGTGCGGCCTCACTGCGATGCTCACCGTCGCTCCGGCGACGGGTCGGGGAGCGTTGGCCAGTTGGGTCGCGGTACCCACCGAACCGGTCAGCGGTGCGTCGGGTGCCGATCTCGAGTCGGTGCACGGAGAGGCCCAACGTTGCGGCGGGAGCAGCGAGAGGGCGAACCTCTACGGCGAGTGTGGTGCTCATGGCTCGGGCCACTCGCCGTGACGGGTGAACGACGGCAACGCATCGTCGATCGTCTCGTCGGGCCCGGCGCCCCCGACCTCGGATCGAAACGCTTGTGCGAGGTCTGCGTCGAGGTGGTCGGGGTTTGCGGTGCGGGGATCATGCTGATGTCCGGCGAAATCCCGCGAGGGTCGATGTGCAGCAGCAACAACGTGAGTGCCCTCATCGAAGAACTCCAGTTCGGCCTAGGTGAAGGGCCCTGTGTTGACGCCTACCATCGCGATGTCCCCGTCCTTGAACCCGACCTGGCCTCACCGCTTCGACCACGCTGGATGGCCTTCAGCGGACCCGCGCTGCAGGCCGGTGTACGTGCCGTGTTCGGCTTCCCGCTCCAGGTCGGTGCCGTCCGCCTCGGCGCGCTGAACCTGTACAACAACCGAGCGGGGTCGCTCACCAGCGACCAGCATGCCGACGCCGTGGTGATGGCCGACGTCGCCGCGCAGGCAATCCTGGTGCTCCAAGCCGACGCCCCACCTGGTCAGCTCTCGGTCGCGTTGGAGACCGGTGCCGACTTCCGGTACGACGTGCACCAGGCTGCCGGGATGGTCGCCGTGCAACTCGGCGTCAGCGGTGCCCAGGCCCTCATCCGGCTCCGGGCCTACGCTTTCGCGGTCGGCCGGACCCTCAGCGATGTCGCCAACGACGTCACGAACCGCACCGTGCGCCTTTCTGCGGATGGCGAAGGAAGGTAGCGCCCGGTGAAACGCGCCATCGATCCTTCTCGCTGAAGTCGGTCTGGCCACTCGGCATCCTCGGCGTCGTCGCCCGCCTCGACCAGACACTCGTCAACGACCAGATCTGCGCGTTGAAGATCCGCAACCTCAAGCCCCGCGGCAGCGATCACCTCTCGTTCGTCATCACCCTGGCCGTCCGTCGCCCGGAGAGCCCCGTCGACCGGCCAGCGGCGGCACCCGCTGTGGCCGAAGCCACCAGCCTCGAGAACGACGACACAACCACGAAGACGAGGGCGTAAGCAGATCGCGTAGGCAGACCGCAAACGGCTGGTCTCCGACCGCACATCGGTGAACTCGCCCGCTCGTCGCTCGTCAACCCCCCGTGTTTGCCGCGCAGGACCCGTTCCTTCGCGACCGGGCTTCCCGGCGTGCCTTCATACCCGATGACCGTAACCGCATGCGCGACCGCGCTATGCGGACATCGCGGTTCGACGCGAGCGCGCCGGTCGGCCGATCGCCACCGCCGACGTGCGGATCGCGTCGATCTGTCACAGCCACGACGCGGTGCTGGCCACCCGCAACACGAGGGACTTCACCGACACCGACACCGGCATCGTCGTCAATCCGTGGACCGACGGCTGGCCCGTTGGCACCGAGCAAGCGCGGGCCGACGTGTGCACACGGTGTGCACAGGACCCGCCAACACGGGACACGATGGGAGCGCACTCGACGGACGGACTGAAGCCCCAGATCACAGGCCAGACGACGGACGCCGGCGCACCGGCCGGACGGTCCGGGTCGGTCTTGAACCCCCCGACACGAACGTATGTACGGGTTCGAATCTCATCCCGGGCACCATATGAGCTGGGGAAACGTAGCCGTCGGCTCCGCGCGCCCGCGACCGATGTGCACGAAGTGTGCACAAGATGTGCTCGCTGTGCGACGACGATGCGCCGACGGGGGCGATGCTCAACATCGGAGATCGGAGGTCGCCGGGCTCGGTGAGGTTCTTCACGGGCAGGGGTGTCGCGCCGGCGCGGATTCCGTTCCCGCCGCGCGCACGCACCGATGCTTGCCAGCACCGGCCCGATTACGCACCGACGGAGGTCGCGTTCTGTGCGCCGATCGGCCGCATCTCATGCGCCCCGGTTCGCCGGATCCCGGGCGGTCAGGTCGGCCGTGATGGAGAGCGATATCGAGTGCCGCAACAGGGCCGCGGCGCTGAGCGCAGGGTGGCCGATTGCCGGAAGCCCGCACCGAGCCTCCAGCAGACCCGGAGGGATTCACTTCGTATCTCGGCTACTCGTCGTTGGTCGAGGCTTCGTAGTCGCGGAGTCGTGCATTCATCAGCGTCTTCAGGAGTTTGGTCGGCAGGGCGCGTTCGTACGGGAGCTTGATGAAGCCTTCGCCTGCTTCGAAGCCGGCGGCGTCGACTGCGTCCTGCTGGGTGGCGAAGAACTCCGTTGAGAACCGCAGTGAGCAGTGGTGTTTGAAGTTCTGGAGCATCCACAGGTTCGTGTTCTTGCCTCGGACGTACACCGGCAGGTTCCACTTGAGCTCCTCGCGCGCCGTCGGGTCGGCTTGTCGGCTGAGCGTGCGGAGTGCATCAAGGTGCGGTCGTTGGCCGTCACCCACTTGTGCGAAGTAGTCGTCGACACTGGCCCGTTTCGGCATGGGCATGAGATCCAGCCCGCCCGTGGTCAGTGCTCGTGAAGAGCGCGAAAGGTGGCCTTTACGCCCTTGTACCAGCTCATCGAGGCCTTTGGGTGAAGCCACCGGTGCTTCATGGTCTTGAGGGCCTGATCGTGGGTCGCGTCGCCCGCCGCTACGGCGTCCTTCAAGTGCCGGTCCTGGGCCTTGATCACGACGTCGGCGGTGGCGCCGTGATGGGCCGCGTCGCACGGGCCACCGAGTTGCCGGCAGGTCATGGTCTTCATGCTGCTCCTTCCGCGAGAGCAACGATCGGACATCCACCGATCGCTCCTGGCGGAGTTTGACTCTCGAATCGAGAGTAGTACTATCATTACGTGCGGGACGACGTCAAGCGAACCACACCGGCAAGCGGGCAGGCCCGAACCCGGCTCGCTCGGCGAGCGGTGATCGACGCCGCACGCGACCTGTTCATCCACGGCGGCTACGCCATGACCACCGTCGCAGCCATCAGCGCACGCGCTGACGTGCCGCAACCGACGGTGTATCGGCTGTTCTCATCGAAGGTCGGGATCCTCAAGGTGCTGCTCGACGTCTCGATCGCCGGCGATGACGAGCCCATCGCACTACCGGCGCGCCCTAAGGTCACCTCGCTCCTCGACGAACCCGATCCCCACGACGTTCTCGCCGGCTTCGCCGCGGTCACGACGCAAATCAACCGGCGGATCAACAACCTCTACTACGTGCTCAGCCGCGCCGCGGACTCTGACGCGGAAGCGGCCGCGTTGCTCGCCGAACTCGACGAGCAACGCGACCGCGGACAAGCCCAGGTCGTGCAAGCACTGCACCGCAGACGCAAGCTCCGCGCCGGTCTGAGCTCGCGCCACGCCACTGACATCGTCCATGCGGTCATGTCACCCCAGGTGTACCGACTTCTCGTCGTCGATCGAGCGTGGAGCCCCGAGCAGTTCCAGCGTTGGGCCACCGAGACACTCATCCAACAGCTGACCTGAACTACGCCCAACAACGAGGCCCTTTGCGCGATGGCGGTGGCTGATCTGTCGCACCGCCGGCGCCAGGCTTCGCCGGCAGTCGTGCGGGTCGAGGCGCACCTCGGTCCAGGTGATACCGGGCGGTTTCCGTTCGGTTGAGAGCACCGCTCGGTTGCTGGTAATTTGATCGGTTGGTGCCCTCGTGAAGCGCTCGTGACGGGTAACGAGGCGTTCCGAGCTTGCTGGCTGGTGATGCTTTGGCGAGGCGGAACGACTCTTTGATGATGGCTCGAAGGACCTTGGTGTCGACGTCGGCAATGCGGTTCAGGTAGAGGCACCCGACGCCGCGACGGTGTTTGCCAAGACTGTCGAACACGGTGTCGTCGAGGGTGTTGTTGAGGTACAGCACAAGGTTCGCTTACGCGGCGAGAACCCGATCAACGGCCACGGCACGCTCGCACCGGACGATACTTGATACGAACGCGAGCCGTAACCGATGATCGAGGTGCCCCACATGACCGATGGGAGCTTCGTGATCGCTCGGATCATCGTGTCGAGGGCGACCGCGTCGACTCGCCTGCTGTCGGGCGCTAACGCGGCGAGGAACTCCTCGACGCTCGCGTCGGTCGGTCTCGTCTTCGGCTCGGGCATCGCTCTACCGTAGAAGCCGGTGGGTGGCGATCGTCACTCGGTGAGTTCGTACGCGAGGGCATGGCGGGGCTGGTAGAGCATCATCCATCCCGCACCGGGTATCTCGAACGACGTCACCAGCCCGAAACCCTGATCCTCGACGTCAGCATTGACGGTCACGCCCTTTGCTTGGAGCTCTTTGATCGTTGCCTCGATGTCGTCACACATCATGGACGATTGGTGGAACGGCACGGTTGCCCAGCGCTCGCGCTGTCCCTCGCTGGTGGGGTGCACTCCGAGTTCACTCGGTTTGGTCTTGAAGATGAGCCACCCACCGCCGGCGTCGATCGATGGCCAGCCGAGAACGTCGCTGAAGAAGGCACGTGTCTCGTCAGCGTCATCGCTGTAAAGGATCGTGTGAAAGCCAGTGATCATGTCGCGACCGTACCAACGCCCGTTCCGACAGTTCAACGGTCGCCGCCGCAATCGAGGTTCGGGTCATCGCAGTTTGCGTCGAACCCGAGCGGACGCGGTGCTGCACAACGCCGGTTGTGCGGTGTTGATCCGCGTGAAGATCTTGAGTGAAGTCGGGCGCGTCGGAGCCGACGACCGGAGGGGCGTCGGCGGCCCGCCGAACCGATGGTCTGCGCGGCAAGCGACTCGACGGGCGGTTCAGATGCAGGTCATCGCTCAGGTGGTGGTGGCGACGAGGGGCCCGTTGAACACTGGCGATTCCCTTCCCGAAGGGCCGCTGAGGGCGATGGCCACCGGTGTGCTCGACCCGACTCGCCAGGCCCACATCGTCGAGGGGTTGCGTATCCCGAAGAGCCAGCGGTTGTCGGGCGACCAGGTGGGTGCCGCCGCACAGGTGAGCGTGACGCAACCGTCGAGCTGTTGCTGTTCGAACTCGATGTGCGCGCCTCGGGGTCCGTAGAGCTGGAAGTGGGCGCCGTTCGCTTCGATGCGGCTGGTTGACGTGAGGACGACCCAGGCACCGTCTGGTGAGAGTCGCGCGCGTCCGAAGCTGAGCCCGACCTCGGCCAGCGCGAGGTCGTGAGCGACGGTGTCGGCCGTACCCGAGCGCAGGTCGTGGCGGACGAGATCGCAGCGCGACGTGTCTTCGCAGCGGGCCTCGAGCGCGAAGCCGCCCCGCGCGTCGAAGAGGCTGCCGGGCCCGAGCTGCACCGGTTCACCGTCGGGCAGCACTCGGGCCATGCCGGTCGGCGTGTTGAAGACGAGTCCACCCAGCCCGTCGGCGACCAGTGGCCCCGCCCCCCAGTTGGGCACGTCGGTGAGACCGCCGAGCGCCCCGACGCGGTCCATGTATCGAACCGACGCCGGGGGTTCCCGGTTGCTGCTGAGCCAGAGCCGTCCTGGTGGGCCCTCGCCCAGGAAGTGCCCGTTGCCCGTCTGATCGGGGGGTGGGCTGAGCGCGACAAGGGTTTCGGCGTCGTTGGGCAGGAAGACGGGACCGGTGCGTCCGGTGTGCTCGACCACCACCCCGCCGGCGACCGCGGAGAACGGCGCCGAGATCTGATCGGCCGAGATCCCCGTGTCGACCATCACGCCGGTGTCCAGATCGATCCGCTGCAGACGGCCATCGACCTCGGCGACGAGAACGACCCCGGTCACCTCGGCGAGCAGGGGGCCGGGCCCGACAGCGACACGGGTGACCGCCGGGGCCGCAGATGTCACGGCCGCCGGGGTCGGAGACATGAGGGTCGTCGGGGTCGCCGTTGTCGCCGTTGTGGCCGGTGTGGGTCGTCCGGCGTCGCGCCCGGCGGTCATCACCACGGTGCCCGCCAGCGCGAGCGCCGCGAGCACGCCGAGGCCCCACCATGCCCGTCGTGACGGGGTCCACACGACCTCGGCCGAGACGGCCTCTGTCGGGTCGTCGATCGCTTCCACGGTGACGGGCTCGTCACCTCGTCGCGTCGCGCACCTCGGACACCGCCGTTGTCCGGTACGTAGGCGGGTGTTGCAGCGTCCGCAGCGAGGTGCCGTCCTCAAGGCCGGGCGGCGGGGGCGTGCCAGTAGCTGACCGCCGCCACCGTTCGACTGGCGAGCTCGGTGCGGTCGCTCGCGAGCGCTACGAGCCGGCCGGATGATCGGGCCAGGGTGCCTCGCCGATCGGTGGCGACAACGATCTCGTAGTGACC
The DNA here is from genome assembly GCA_043759015.1 of Actinomycetota bacterium. Classification (GTDB taxonomy): domain Bacteria; phylum Actinomycetota; class Acidimicrobiia; order Acidimicrobiales; family Ilumatobacteraceae; genus UBA668. Next base: position 1,778 of record JAYVMH010000346.1, on the reverse strand, counting down.
ATCGTTGTCGATCGCGACGTCGGCCTGGGCACCGTCGGGGTAGACGAGACGGATCGACACCGCGCCCGGCACGCGCACCACCCCGGTGAAGCTGAGCACCTGCGTGAGGTCCCCAGGGCCTGACACCATCTCGACGGAGATCGGTTCGAGCGACCCGCTGTCGAGGGCGAAGGCCTCGGAGAGGTCCTTCGACGCGACCGCTCGACCGGCCTGCTCGGACTCGATGCGCAGTCCCTGACGGGCGGCCAGCGATTCGCCCGCGTTCAGCTCGATGATGAAGAACCCGTCGGGCTGGATGGTGAGCGCCACCTTCGTACCGGTGCTCGTCACGAGGTGCGCGGCGTCGGCGGGGCTGTTGATGCGGCCGGCGACCACGACCGCACCGCTCGGTCGTTCGGGAACGCCGGGAATGGTCGCCTCGATCGATGCTCGCGGCTGCGAGCCGGGGCGGCACACCGCACCCATTGGCCGGCCCGCGATGGCGATCTCGGTGCACACGCCACCATCGGGCAGATCGGCCGCGTACAGCGTTGCCTCGCCGTCCTCGGCCACGGATCGGGCGTGCGTGGCATCGGGGTTCAGTCGGAGGTCGGCCGGCATGCCATCGTCGACGCCGGCAAGGCTCCGCTCCACGGCCGGTGGAGCCGGCCTCCCGATGAGCACGCGCGCAGCCGCAGCCGACGTGCCGACCCCCACAGCCAGCGCGCTCACCGCCAACCCGACCACGCGGCGACGATGACCGGCACGCTCCCGTCGCCGGGGCTCGGCGAGGTAGCCGGCCGCCGCCGGTTCCAGCTGTGACCACACTTCGGCCACGACCCACTGGATCTCCAGGTCATCGGGGAGCTGCTCGTTCATCGCATTCCTTCCAGCCGGATCGCCAACGTGCGCATCCCACGCGACACGCGCTTGCGTGCCGCCACCGCCGAACAACCCTGAAGCGACGCGATCTCCTCGTAGGAGAGCTCGTCGACCAACCGAAACCACACGGACTGACGGATGCCCGGGGGCAGCTCATCGAGGGCCGCATGCATCCGCTGGCCGACGTGCGCGTCCGTTCGTGCCTGCTCGTGAGGTGTCTCGGGACGATCCGTGCACACCACGCCGATGCGTTCGCGCGCTCGCGCCGCCACCTGTTGATCGCGGTAGTAGCGTCGCAGCAGGTTCCTCGCGATCGCCCACACCCACCCGACGGCGGCGGCGTCGCTGTCCCCCCGGTACCTGCTCACGCTGCAAACCACCTGCGCGAACGTCTCGGCGAGCAGATCGCGGGCGGTCTCCCCGTCGGGGACACGAGGCCGGAACCACGCCACCATCTCGGGCGCCAGCTCCCCGTACAGCACCTCGAGCGCGCCGACATCCGATCGAGCCCGAACCAGCAACCCGTGCTGGCCACTCAACCTGGTCATAGCTCGCCCTCCACACTAACCAAGTGCCACCACGCCCCCCAGTGTGACATCGGCGGCGAACGCCACTCGTCCGCTCGACCGGTGACGTGTTCCCCGCCATCAAGCGGCGCGCTTGCCGATTGACGGACCGACAACGAGTTCACACCTACCGGCGCGCGGTTGGCGTTCGCGGAGTGTGCGCTCAATCTGTGCGCGCAAGGTGCGCACGCCGGAGGTCGGGTGGGGGCGACGGGCGCGCGACCGCGCACGTCATGAGCGCCCAGATGCGCAGCTAGCCCTGATCGTTCACGAGTTTGATGGGGGTTGAGGGCGCGTATCCGCGTTGCGGCCCTCCTGGCCTGGTTTTCTTGGTGTTGCGACACATCCAGA